>NZ_QGGB01000004.1 GCF_003150675.1 Rhodohalobacter mucosus
CATCGGGATCCGTGTCATTGGCCAGCAGGCCGGTGGCAGCATCCACAATCAAATCTGTGCCCGGCCGTGTTGTGTAACTATCATCGTTGGCAACCGGAGGCTGGTTCTCCACAGCAATGGTCACGGTGCCTGTTGCAGTAGCCGTCCCGTCAGTGATGGTATATGTGAGGGTTTCGGTACCTGTAAACCCTGCATCCGGTGTGTATTCGAATGACCCGTCGGTGGCAATATTTATTACCCCGTTTACCGGTGCTTCGATCGACTGCACGGTAAGCGGGTCCCCATCGGGATCCGTGTCATTGGCCAGCAGGCCAGTGGCAGCATCCACAATCAAATCTGTGCCCGGCCGTGTTGTGTAACTATCATCGTTGGCAACCGGTGGTTGATTTGCTACAGTGGTAAAACTCCAGACCGTACTCCAGTCGCTTTGGCCGGCTGCATTGACCGCCCTCACCCTCCAGAAGTATCCAGTGGAATACGACAGTGCCGGAGCCTGGAATTCCGTGGCAGCTATTCCGGTCTCATTGACCGCGGTGCTCGAAAAGTCTGAGGCCGTGGACACCTGGATATCATAGGTTTCTGCATCGGTGGACGCCTGCCAGGTAAACAGAGGCGATACCGATACATCTGTTGCCCCATCAGCCGGTGAACTCAGCGTCACTACCCCGGGTGGACTCAACGGCTCGGCTTCGGTCGTAAAGCTCCAGACCGTACTCCAGTCACTTTGCCCGGAAGCATTAACCGCTCGTACTCTCCAGAAGTGCTGGGATTCGTAGGCCAGATCAGAAACGGTCAGTTCTAAAGCCGTGATTCCGCTTTGATCTATAATGGGTGCAGCAAAGTCACTGGTCAGTGATACCTGCACGATATAGCTGGCTGCATCAGTAGAGGCTTGCCAGCTAAGCGTCGGACTGATGGTCACGTCGACTGCTGCGTCACTAGGTGCACTTAGGGTCACAACACCCGGTGGGCTTAGCGGCTCGGCCTCTGTGGTAAAGCTCCAGACTGTACTCCAGTCGCTCTGACCGGATGCGTTTACCGCCCGGACTCTCCAGAAGTAGCCGGTTGAATAAGCCAGCTGCGGCGACTGAAATTCCGTGGCAGCAATACCGGTCTCATTGACCACGGTGCCCGAAAAATCTGAGGCCGTGGATACCTGGATATCGTAGGTTTCTGCATCGGCCGAGGCCTGCCAGGTGAACAGTGGAGCAACTGCTACATCGGAGGCGTTATCGGACGGGCTGCTCAGTGTGACTACTTCCGGCGGACTTAGTGGTTCAGCTTCCGTGGTGAAGCTCCAGACCGTGCTCCAGTCGCTTTGTCCCGCTTCATTCACAGCACGGACCCTCCAGAAGTAGCCGGTTGAATAGGCCAGCTGCGGCGACTGAAATTCCGTGGCAGCAATACCGGTCTCATTGACCACGGTGCCCGAAAAATCTGAGGCCGTGGATACCTGGATATCGTAGGTTTCTGCATCGGCCGAGGCCTGCCAGGTGAACAGTGGAGCAACTGCTACATCGGAGGCGTTATCGGACGGGCTGCTCAGTGTGACTACTTCCGGCGGACTTAGTGGTTCAGCTTCCGTGGTGAAGCTCCAGACCGTGCTCCAGTCGCTTTGTCCCGCTTCATTCACAGCACGGACCCTCCAGAAGTAGCCGGTTGAATAGGCCAGCTGTGGCGCCTGGAATTCGATCGCGGTGACCCCGGTTTCATTAACCACCGTGGAGGAAAAATCTGAAGCTGTCGATACCTGGATCTCATAAGTTGCCGCATCGGCCGAAGCCTGCCAGGAGAACAGCGGAGCGACCGCCACATCGGTGGCATTATCGGACGGTGTTGCCAATACAGGAGCATTGGGTGCCGTAAGTGCGCTTTCAACCAGAACGGTGCCGCCGAATTCGGACGTATTTCCGGTTGACGAAATGGCCAGTGCCGTAACCTGATCTCCTTCTGAAATTAAATCATTCGCTGTCAGCGATACCGCAACTTCTTTTTCCGATCCAAAGTCCGCTGTTTCATATTGTGCTGAACCTAAATAGACCTCTCCCTGCCTGTTTCCACTGTTTTTGTAGAATTCTATGCGAAGCGGATAATCTGAGTTGGCGGGATCTGACGGAACAGAGAACGTGGACGTCAGTTGAGAGACTGCACCATCATACACTGCCGATGTCAATACCGGAAAGTTCTGCAGGTTGTTGGGTCCTGTTACGGAATCATCAGCATCATTATCCGTGGTACCGTCGCCCCCCAGGTCAATACCGGTAGTCAGATTTCCAAAAATAGAGTTACCTGAAATGCGGTTGTTTAATGAATTATTATCCACAACGGTGACCCCGCTTTCATCGATTTCACCGTTACCGGCGATGATGTTTCTCAAACCGGCCCCGGTTTCATCCAATCCGATGATATTGTTGCTGGCACCCTGCTGTATTTTTATCCCATCACTGAAGTTCCCGGTATCCGCCTGAGGCGCACCATTCAGATCGGTACCGATGAAATTACCCTGAATGACGTTTCCGCTGGCGGTACCGCTGATTAGAACTCCACCTCCACGAAACAATGTGGCATTAAATATCCCGCCATTTCCGGATATCAGATTCCCGAAAGACGTGTCGTCACCGCCAAGGGTATTGTTCACCGCATCTACAAGAGCTACCCCGGAAAACCGGTTGGAAACCTTTGTCACTCCATCACTTCCCAACCCTATGATATTTCCCGTAACCACATTCCCTGTACTTTGAGACCCATTGATTTCAAGTCCATTGCTGTCGTTGCCGGACAACACGTTTGAATTAATCTGGTTATTGCCGGACTGCTCAATTCGAATGCCGTCTCTGAAGTTCGGTATTCTTGACGTTGTGAGTGCGTTTGTCCCAACCCTGTTGGCTGATACATTGTTGTTCGAAGTGCCGAAACCCAGGATATCAAATATGTATATTCCGTTTCCGCCATTTCCGGAAATAAGGTTATCAACAATCTCGTTTCCATTGGGACCATTGCCCAAACGGATTCCATCCACTTCATTTGGAATGGCTGTATTTCCTGCCAGATCCAGTCCGATTATATTCTCCTGTAAAACATTACCCGTTGCACCTGCAAGTTGCAGAAATATCCCTGAATTATTTCCTGATATCAGATTTCCTACAATTTCATTATTTGGAACATTGTCAATAAAAACGCCTGCTGATCCATTCGAAGCAGCAGCATCACCCGATGATGTTGTTCCTATAAAGTTATCTACTATGCTATTTCCACCGTTTTGTTGAATCTCAATTCCATTTCCTGAAAAATTATTAATCACCAATGCCAAAACGTTTGAATTACCTCCATTCAGTTCCAATCCCGAGGCCGTTCCCGCATTCGTTCCGTTTATCTCAATAACAGGAGTCGGTTCAAGGGATCCGTCAAAGTAACCCGGCTGTGAGGTTCCGTTAATGGTAACCGGTTTATTCAGAGTTGGTAGCGGTGAATTGGGTGCTATGGAATAGGGCGGGTCGCCTGGTATATTGAATTGAATGGTTGAAGCCTGAGGAGAAAAGTTTGATAGCGTCATCGCCTCTCTTAGCGATCCGGCTCCCGAATCGTTGGTATTGGTTACAACGAATAGAGAAGTTCCGGTAACAGCGGCCGATAGCTCAGACGTGTTCCCGGCTGCATCCGTTGCAGTTGCCACAAGCAGATCTCCGTCACCGAAATCACCCGGTGAAGGCAGCGTAATCGTGACAAATTTATTGCCGCTGCTGTAATCCGTCGACGTATAACTATCGGACCCCAGATAGGTTCTTGCCTGGGTGAAATCCGTACTTGGCCGGAAAAACTCAACCCTGACCGGATAGGCTGTATTTGCAGGGTCGGAATTAAGTGAATAAGTAATGGAAAGCTGGTCACTGCTCAGACTATAGGCAGAGATGTCCGGAGAGTTCTGCAGATTATTCGGTCCGGAATCCGTATCCAGGTCATCATTTTGCGTAATGCCGTCGCCGGCCAGGTCGATCCCGATACCGCCATTTGCATAAATTTGATTGCCCAGAATTGAATTGTTCAGCGACAGAATACCGCCGGAATCTGTCACTTCCACCCCATCGAGGGTATTGTTGGCAATGATATTTCCCTGACCTGCGAGCGTACCGCCGATAAAATTACCGCTGCTTCCTTCAATATCGACCCCACTTCCACCGTTTCCGAAAGGATCCCCCGAACTGTTTAATCCAATTCTGTTGCCAATTACCGAATTTCCGGTACCGCCCTCAAACAGTACGACACCCGTGCTGCTGTTACCGGCTATAATATTTGCAGAGCCGGCTGTTGTTTCACCAATTGTGTTGCTGTTATTCTCTCCCCATAAAAATACACCAGCGGTGTTGCCAAGATCTGCTGTTTCTGAGGCGTTCAGTCCAATAATATTGCCTTCGATATCGTTGGATTCGACGGGTGCTTCAAGGCTTCCCTGCAGGTAAATGCCGTACAAACCATTCCCTGAGACCAGGTTGCCCTCACCCGCGGCACTGCCCCCGATTTTGTTTTCGGTTGCTCCAAACAGCAACAGTACACCTGCCCTCTCATTTGGCAATGCTACGGTACCGGTTACATCCGTTCCGATATAATTTCCCTGAACGGTATTGCCGGTGGGGAGAATGCGATTGTCTGGAGAAAGAAAACCACTGGTAATTACAATCCCGCTTCCACCTTCATTCTGTCCGTCCACCTGTTCAAAAAATGCCCCGGAAATAACATTTCTTTGTGCCGCAGTACTGCCTCCAACCGTATTATTGGACGATCCTCTGATCTGCAGATTAAACTTGTTTCCGGCTGAGGCCGATCCGTCCGAGGTGGTTCCGATATAGTTGCCCTCAATCACATTCTGTCCGCTGCCCGCCTCCAGGTCAATCCCGATATTATTGCCCGAAATCACATTCCTCTGCGATGCGTTTGTACCGCCAATTTGATTACCTGTTGTGCTGGTCACGCTGATACCGGTTCCGTTTCCTGCCACGTTTCCGTCTGCGTCAAGACCGATGAAATTTCCCTCTATTGTGCTGCCTCCACCCACCAGCCGGATTGCAAAACTATCAAAGTTAATAATGGAGAGACCTCTCACGATGCTGTTATCTGCAGAATTGGTGAAAACCAGAGCAGGAGTATCCGTTGTTAAACTGCCGTCAAAAACAATGACCGGGGCACCATCCGCATATCCAGTCTGGGTTGTTCCGTCAACAGTAACCGAATTCGTGAAGGATGTATACTGAGATTGTGGCTGAATCACATGCGGCCCGGTTCCAGTGATGTCGAATGCAATAATTGCCGGATTTGCGTCTGCATTCACCTGATCAACGGCCCACCTGAATGAACCGGTACCCGAATCATCCGTATTGGTAACGGTATACGTATTCTGTGCAACGGCCGCACCCATCGTTGTGAGAACCATTGCTAACAGGAGTGCAAAAGATCTCACTAACTTTTTTGAAATGGTGACTGCATACTGATTACTGAGACTAACAGACAAATTTGTCATCTTATTATATGTTATGATCTGGTTAACACACGAAACGGAAAGGTGTAATATCACTGCTCAACCCCTATACCTACATGCGGGAAAAACTCCTGAATCATATCACGCTGTACAGCCAAATTTTAAAAAGAGGAACCCTTTTAATAAAAATCCTTCATTATATTAGAAACCTATAGTACTATTTTTCAACTGTTTATATGCACATCATTGAATCGGAATAATTATTAATACCTATCTGTACAGCCGCAGTTTGTTAATCCGTGTAATTTTTTTACTATGGAAATCGGGTTAGCCGATTATTCTTAATAGGGTTGGCATCCGTTTTCGCAGATTGAAAATTGAGTATTCATCAAAAGGCCATTATGGAAATTACACAGCTGCTGAAGCGAGTCGGCAAAGGAGATCAGGCTGCATTTGAGGAGCTCTATCCGATGGTGTATGAAAAGCTGAAGAGACTCGCACAGGTTCAGCTAAACCGAGAATATCAGACGCATACGCTATGCAAAACCGAGCTGGTTCATGAAGCGTATGAAAAGATGATTGATTATCCAGATCCGGACTATCAGAACAGAACCCATTTTTACGCCATTGCGGCCAAATCAATGCGCCAGATTTTGGTTGACTATGCCCGCAAAAAAAAGGCCCTCAAACGCGGCGGTGAATACTCAATCCAAAATATGGACATGCAGGAGATCCATATTGAAAATCATGCCGAGCAAATAATTCTTTTCGATGAGCTTCTTGAGGAACTTAAAAAGCTGGATGAGCGAATGGCAGCTGTGGTTGAACTCCGCTTTTTTGGAGGCTTAAGTATTGAAGACACCGCCGACAGCCTGGGCATCTCACCCAGCACCGCAAACCGCGACTGGCTGAAAGCAAGAGGATGGCTCTATGGTAAATTACAGGAGCAGTCGGATTGATTGAAAATTAAAAATGTGCGTTGACTGATACAGTCACGGATTTTTTGTCGCAATATTCTATATAAGACAGTTTTCCATGTAAATCCGCTTCGATGGAACCTAAAAACTGGCATACCATAACGTCGATCGTAGATCAGGCACTTGAACTGCCTGAGGAGAAACGTATGGATTTCGTTCAATCGGTTTGCAAAAATGACGAAGAAACCCGTATACAGGTAGAACGCTTTTTAGAATCGATCAGTAAATCGGAGGGGCTTTGGAGCGATTTATTGCAATCCAACCGGATTTTAGCAGACGATTATATGTCAACCAAACCCGGTTTCTCTGATGATGAGAGCGTCAATCCGGAAAAAATTGGCCGCTATACAATATTGGACAGGATTGCATCGGGCGGGATGGGGCATGTTTATCTTGCGGAGCGGAATGACGGACAGTTCTCCCGAAGGGTAGCCATCAAGGTGCTGCGCAACGAACTGCATTCTGATAAGAATATTGACCGATTTTACAAAGAGCGGCGCATTCTTTCATCTCTGGAACACCCGAATATCGCCAGGCTCTATGATGGCGGAATGACCGAAGATGAACGCCCCTACCTGGTAATGGAGTACGTGGATGGCGTTCCCATCCACAAATACGTCCGTGAAAACGACCTGTCCCTTCATGATATTCTGGATCTTTTTGAACAGGTGTGTGAAGCCGTTCGCTACGCACATAACCACTTCGTAATTCACCGCGATCTCAAACCGGATAATATTTTTGTAACCGGGGAAGGAACCGTCAAGGTCCTGGACTTTGGCGTGGCCAAACTGGTGGATCCCGCAAATACCGAATCGTCCGTTTCGCAGGATGAAAAAAAGGAACTGATTCTTTCACTTCTCTATGCTGCGCCCGAACAGGTGCGGCAGGATAAAATTACGGCCGCTACGGATGTGTACATGCTTGGCGTCGTACTCTATGAGCTGTTCACCGGCATTCAACCCTTCGCAAAGACGAAAACATTGAGCTTTGCAAAAGCATCAAACGTGATTGCGGAATATGTCCCGCCGCCACCCTCTCTAACCATGGATTCCAAACTCCTTAAGCGTGATCTGAGAGGCGATCTGGACGCCGTGGTCGGCAAAGCGATGCAAAAGAAACCGGACGATCGGTACCAATCCGTGGATGCCTTTTTGACCGACCTTGATAACTACAGGAGACACCGTCCGGTTTCAGCCAGGTCATCTACCCTCTCCTATCGTTCATGGAAATATGTGAACAGAAACCGGCAGCTTGTCGGAACCAGCAGTCTTTTCCTGGTTCTCATCACATTTTTTCTGGTTTACCATATATCACAGCTTACCGAAGAGCGAAATATCGCACAGCTGGAGGCTGAAAAAGCACAGACGGTAACCGCCTTTATGACCGATATCTTTTCATCTGCAAATCCAAGCCGGAATTTTGAGGATACTCTGACGGTCTTTCAACTGCTCGACCAAGGTATGCAAAGAGTTGATAACCTGAACAGTCAGCCCGCACTTCAGTCCGATCTGCTGGTTGCAATGAGCGGGGCTTATTCCAAACTGGGAAGCTATGAACAGTCTGAAAGACTGATCCATCGCGCGGATTCACTGGCTCAGACTCATTTTCCGGACGATGATGTAAGACAGGTAACCATAGCCAATCAATTGGGCTTTTTATATCTGGCCATGAGGGATTTTGAATACGCCAACTACTTTTTCGAACGTTCATATGGGCTTCTTGATCAATTAACTGAAAAGGATTGGCGACTTCTTCGGAGCACCTATAGTGGACTTGGCAGATCACGCACCCAGATCGGAGACCCGGAGGATGCCGAACATTGGTTTCATAAAGCCATGAAAATAAATGATGAATATGGAAATACCGCAACTAACAACCGGACTATCAAAACAGATTTAGCAATGAATCTTCGCGCTCAAAATCGTTATCGGGAAGCGGAAGAACTTTATACGGATGTTCTGGATGGACTGAAAGAAAATAATATCGATGACTATGAAGATTTGGTAATCACCTTGAATAATCTGGGATACCTGAATCGCGTATTGGAGCGCTATGCAGAGTCTGAGGAGCACTACCGGCGTGCACTTCGTACAGCAGCAGATCTGTATGGGGAGGACCATCCCCACATATTGATGATCATGAACAACCTGGCTGGAACTTTAAGCGCTCAGGAAAAGCATGAAGAAACACTGGTGGTCCTTGAAAACAAAGCTTCTCTCACCCAACAAAGATTTGGGGATCACTGGCGAACCGCCCGTGCAATCAGTGTGATCGGCAGATTTCATTTTCAGAGAAAAGAGTTTGACAGGTCATCTGAAAAACTACTTGAAAGTGAGGAGATGTACCGGGACGTGTTTGGGAATAACCATTTCTGGACCGGATATGAAAATCTGTACCGCCACATTGCCCTGAAAAATGCGGGTCGTTTTAATGAACCGCTGACCGATTTGCCGGCCTTTCAGGCGATGGTGAGGCATCGTAACACATTTACGTATCAGGACAGTACATCCATCGCATATCTTATTGACCAAACTGAAAAGCATAGTTCTGCTGTCATGGAAGAAGATCTGAAGGAGTTGAAAGCTCTGCTCAATCGCTGAGAAGCAGGGTGTTTTCATTTTTAAATAGTAAAATGATGCAGATCTGCGGTTAATTCGAATAGGTGATCCTTTTCCTTATCTTTAGCCACTCATACGCAGCTATCACATTTATTCCCTGATCGTGACCCAACAATCTGTCCGGAAGACGGATAAATCCACACCCATAATCTGCATCAAGGTAGGCGGCAACGCTCTTGTTGATGAAAGCACCAAAAAATCCATCATATCCCAGGTTTGCGATCTGCATCACCGTGGCTTTCATCCCGTTATTATCCACGGCGGCGGCATTGAGATCCAGCAGCTGCTGGATGATACGGGCACAGAATCACAGTTTATAGGCGGCCACCGCAAGACGGATGCGCGCTCTATTCGATATGTAGAGATGGCCCTCAGCGGTGCCGTAAATAAGGAACTGGTTGGCCTCTTGAATAAGGCTGGTGTGAAGGCGGTTGGCATTTCGGGCAGGGATGCCGGCATGGTGAAAGCCAAAAAGCGAAAACACACCGAAAACGGTGAGGAATTCGATCTTGGATTTGTGGGCGACGTTGATGTTGTAGATACGTCCCTGGTACAAACCCTTACCGCAGCCGGGTACCTTCCGGTGATCTCCCCTGTGTCGGCAGGTGAAGACGGCCACAGCTTTAATATCAATGCCGATATGTTTGCGGGTCATCTTGCCGGTGCACTTCAGGCTGACAAATTTATTGCACTCACCAATATCGACGGACTTCTGCGGGATGTAAAAGATCCAGACTCGATCATCGAGAGCCTGACCCCGGCCGAAGCACGGTCTCTTTTCGGATCTGTAATTCAGGGTGGCATGATCCCAAAAATAGAAGCCTGCCTGATCGCCATTGAGAAAGGCGTAAAATCAGCCCACATCGTCAATGGAACGAAAGAGGGGAATTTATTGCGTATATTCAAGGGCACTGACAAAGTTGGAACCACAATCAGTAAAAATTCCAAATCCCAAATTCCAAATTCCAAACAGCCTTAATGGAATGAAGACATTGGAATTTGGTGCTTGTTATTTGGAATTTCATTTGATTCACTTTAATAAAATCGAATTTTAAACCATGCCAACAAACATCCCCGGCAAAGTATTTAAGGCTGCAAAGACCCTGATCGGTAAGCAGCCTGCTCAGAAAAAAGCTGAAAAGTATCATTTTGATCTGTATAAACGATACCCTCTGACCCTTGTTAAAGGAAAGGGATGTAAAGTATGGGACGATGAGCACAACGAGTATATCGACGCCCTGGCCGGCATTGCTGTCAATAGCCTGGGCCACAGTCATCCGCGAATCGTAAAAGCCATTCAGAAGCAGGCCGGCAAGCTCATCCACGTATCCAATTTTTACTACAACGAACCCCAGAGCAACCTGGCCGAGAAACTTGTAAAAATGTCCGGACTCGACCGCGCATTCTTCTGCAACAGCGGTGCGGAAGCCGTTGAGGGCGCCATCAAGCTGGCCAGAAAGTATTCCTTTAATAAAGGAAAGACGGGAACCATCCTCTCCATGGAAAACTCCTTTCACGGACGAACACTCGGTACCATTGCCATGGGCAAGGACAAGTATCAAAGCGGATTTGCCCCCATGCCCTCCGGTTTTGAGCGGGTTCCCTTTAATGACGCGAACGCTCTTGAGGATCGGGTGAATGAACATACAGTTGCAATTATCCTCGAACCCGTGCAGGGTGAAGGAGGAATCCGGCCTGTGAGTCAAGAGTATCTGAAAAAGGTACGTGAGATTTGTGACGAGCATGATATTCCCATGATTTTGGACGAAGTGCAATGCGGTATTGCGCGGACCGGCAAAATGTTTGCCTATCAGCATTACGATGTGAAGCCCGACATTGTGGCTTCCGCCAAGGCACTGGGTTCCGGCTTCCCGATCGGGGCCGTTATTGCGCGCGAGCAATTTGCGAAAGCATTCGATTATGGAAACCACGGCACCACCTATGGCGGGAATCCGCTTGCATGTGCCGCTGCGCTTGAAACCCTGAAAGTGATCGAGGATGAGGATATCTGTGACATGGCCAGGGTCAGAGGCGAGTACATGATGACCCGCCTGCGCGACCTTTCCATAAACTGGCCTGCCATTCGTGAAGTTCGCGGACTCGGACTGATGATCGGCGTGGAGCTCTCCTTCCCCGGGGCAGACGTTGTTGTGGAAATGATGAAACGGGGCGTACTTTCAAACTGCGCATCCGATGTGGTAATCCGTCTCGTACCCCCACTCATTATGAGCAAGGAGGAGATCGATAAAGTGATTGAAGTGCTTGTGGAATCGATCAAGGAAGTGGAAAGAGTGAAAAGGCAGAAGTGAAAAGTGAGAAGTGAAAAGGCAAAAGATGTTAGCAGTCAGTTCTCAATTGGTTGAAAGGTGCTATCGAATAGTGCGATACCTATTTAGGCTTCCAACCCTTTTCACTTTTGCCCTCTGCCTTTTCACTCACTACACAATACTCATTACTCATTACTCATTACCCAATACTAGTTTTCCCCCATGCCCAAATTTAAAGTAGGAATCGTCGGCGCAACCGGATATACGGGATCAGAGCTTCTGAGACTCTTAATCCACCACCCGGACATCACCATTGAATGCGTAACCAGTGAAACGCATGCGGGCAAACGTATTACCGACATTCATCCGCACCTTCTTGATATTTCTGACATCAGGCTTGAATCTTCCGATAATATCAGTGATTACGACCTGGATCTTGTATTTCTGGCCCTTCCCCACGGTGTATCCATGAGCTTTGTGAAGGAACACGGTTTAGATAAATTTCTTACCGTTGACCTCTCCGGTGATTTTCGATTACCCAACAAGAAAGTGTATGAGAAGTGGTATAAAAAGAAGCACGTGGCAGAAACGTACTTTGAGAATGCCGTTTTCGGCCTGCCGGAACTTTACCGGCATGAAATCCGCAACGCACGGCTGGTGGCAAATCCCGGATGTTACCCAACCTCGGCTATCCTGCCGCTTACACCGCTCGTTAAATATGATATGATCCAGACCTCCGGAATCGTTGTGGATTCCAAGTCGGGAGTAACCGGTGCCGGTGCGAAAGCCAAACCCGGAACGCATTTTCCCGATCTTTTTGGAAATTTCTCCGCCTATGGACTCACAAGCCACAGGCATACACCTGAGATCGAATCCGTCATTCACAACTACACGGGTTACACGACCGAAGTGCTGTTTTCACCGCATTTGCTGCCGATCGATCGGGGGATCCTCACAACAACCTACTCCACGCCCAAAAAAGAGGTAAGCAAAGAGATGGTTGAAGAGCTGTTCTACTCGGTTTTTGAAAAAGAACATTTTATCAGGGTTGTCGACCGTCCGCCACTGCTGAAGCACGTGCGCGGATCAAACTACTGCGATGTGCATGTAACCTATGATGAACGCACCAATAAAATTATAACTGTATCCACTATCGACAACCTTATGAAGGGTGCTGCCGGTCAGGCCGTTCAGAATATGAATATCATGTTCGGGCTGATCGAATCGACCGGATTGCAGCACATTCCGTTAAATCCATAATAAGCCATAAGCGGCAAGCAACAAGCCGCAGGGTAATCGAACCTGTAGCCTGTAGCCTGTAGCCTGTAGCCTGAAACCTGATATCATGCTTAAAAACATCACCCACGTCCGCGGTTTTACCTGCTGGGGCGCCCATATGGGAATCAAATCCAAACGTCGAGACCTGGCGCTGATCTATTCGGATGTACCTGCTTCTGCAGCAGCCGTATTTACACGCAATGTGGTGTGTGCGGAGCCGATCAAACTCAGCAGAAAACACATTAAAAACGGTAAAGCCCAGGCTTTTGTGATCAACTCCGGCAATGCAAATGCATGTACGGGTACAAAAGGCATGGAAGGTGCCGTGGCAATGGCCGAAACAACAGCAAAAGAGTTGAAGATTCCGGTCAACTCAGTGATCGTAGCTTCCACAGGTCTGATAGGGGAGCCCTTCCCTACTGACAAGGTGCTCAGTGGGATACGGGAAAGCGCTAAGAAACTTTCAAGCCGTGACATTGCGGGCTCACTGGCTGCCAATGCGATTCTAACCACAGACACCTTTGCCAAAGAAGGATTCACGTCCTTCAATATCGAAGGAATAGAAATAAACATGGCCGGAATTGCGAAAGGGTCCGGGATGATTCATCCCAACATGGGTACCATGCTGGGGTTCATTGTTTGCGATATTGCGATAACTTCAAAATTGCTTGATGAGGCACTGCGAACAGCCGTCGATAAATCATTCAATATGATCACTGTGGACGGGGATACCTCTACGAATGATATGGTATCTGTGATGTGCAACGGCAAAGCGGGCAACCCGGAAATAAATAAGAAGGATGCCAACTATGATCTGTTTGTATCCAACCTGACGGATCTTTGTGCGCACCTGGCACGATTGATTGTTTCCGACGGGGAAGGATCCACAAAATTGATCGAATACCGGGTGAATGGAGCCAAATCGGAAGAAGATGCGAGGCAAATTGTACGCACCGTCTCCAATTCCAATCTGGTGAAAACAGCCATATTCGGTTCGGACCCCAACTGGGGACGAATTATCGCTGCGGCCGGACGAGCAGGCGTTAATTTCGATCCGGACAAGCTGGATCTCTTTCTGGGAACCGAAATGAACAGTTTATATCCGGTTCTTAAGCAAGCCCAGCCTGTTGAGGGTGTACGAAAGAAACTGCTTAAAGTGATGAACTCCTCCACCATTATCATCGTGGTCGACCTGAATCAGGGTGATGAGGAAGCCGTTGGCTGGGGCTCTGACTTCTCGTATGAGTATGTGAGAATCAACGCGGAGTACACTACGTAGAGGGTTCACCGCAGAGGCGCAAAGGGCGCGGAGAAATATGTATAATGCTTCATCGGATGATTTCGCGTCATTCGATGAAACATATCCTTGCAATGTACTGTAATTGTTTGCTTTGATGATTCATCGGAAAAGGCTATGATTTCAAAGGTCATTAACTCGAGATATCTGCAATACATGGTCCCAAATAAAAAAAATCGTTCGGAAATTAACATTGATGAGGATTCCCTCACTGATGAGCCATCAATTGCGCATAGATTTTTTTATTCCGTATATGCAATCATATTGGGGATAGTTCTCGTTCAGGTCATCTTTTTTATTTTTAACCCTACGGGATCTGTCATCTTATTATTTGATAACATCCTCTTTCTGGCATTCCTTGCAGTATGTGCAATTCTAGGATGGTTCTCGGGAGTAAATTTTATTGCCAGACTTAAAAATGAGATCGGTAAGTTTTGGTAAATCTGCCTGGCAGCTAATTCAAAAAGCGAGTACTTGTGGCTTTCCCAGAATTCCGACAATGAATCTGCCCCTCTCAGGAATCATTGCCCCAACAAACTCATCCGATCACGTGAAGTGATGGGATGAGGTCCCCTTCATCGGATGAATTCGCTTCATCCGATGAATCCCCGGACTTACACCTAACCATCATTTAAAGCGCCGCTTTCTAAATTTCCGGGTGGCATTTCATATCATGCAAGAGAAACTTAATCCCAGAGCTCATTTCGCCAGTATCGTGGCGGGTGACTCTCCCTGACTTCGATGGTTATTCTGTCTGTGCTGACTTCTCCGTGCCGGTCTGTAATCACAACTTCAATCGGATGCACACCCAGCGGCAGTTCGGGAAGCTGAACCCTCCAGAGATGCATATTACTTAACGCAATGGAGCTTTGAGGCCGGGGAGCAGCAGGTCCCATATTCGATCCGCGGAACAGTTCCTGGCCCTGAGCCCGCTCCGGTCCCATGGTACTTTCGTAGGCATAACGCGCTACGGAAAGCTGCCGGGCAGCCGCAAACGGGTCGGCCCATTGCGCACCCGTTTTGGGAGACTCCCCCTCACCGCTCTGCGTACGCTCCATGGTTAAACGCTGATCACCAGGTAAAATAGCTTTCACTTCCGTCTCAGCGGAACCTGCCCAGACATTGACCGTCAGCCAAACTCCCTCCTCAATGTCGCCGGGAGTCACTATTTTTGTATCGGGCAAATCATTGATGGAATACGGAGGAATCGGATTGCGGTTTTCCGCACTTGATCTGTTCCATTCTATAATGCGGTTAAACCACTGTCGAAAAGCAGGTGTATTCACACCGATCCAGTGTCCTCTTTCAGGATCGACCCCCGCGCCTACATACCGCTCTCTGTAATCCGCACCTGTAAATTCCACATGCAGATACCCCATGGGTGCACCCAGCCGCATCAGCGCCATGGGAACGCCTTCAACGGTAAAGTCACCCTGGTACCAGGCACCGGAGGCTGCTCCCGCAATGATATGGCGGAACGGCAGAGGACCTATGCCGGTCTGTTCCGTCCAGCCGTTAAAAAGCTGTCCGGGTGAGTGATTTTCCATTGTGTGGGTATGCCCCGAAAATGACAGCGCTTCGTGGTTTTCCAGAATGGCGTGCAACCGGTGAAGCTCATCCGTCTGGTGCTGACCGCTTGTACCGTCTGCAAATGAGATAAGGGGGATATGCGTATTTACAACGATTAAACGATCTTCCGGGGTACGCTGAACCAGTTCGTCAAGCCACTGAAACTGGGTCTCCGTAAGACGGCCGTTATAGGTAGACCTGCCCTGCCCGCAGTGTGTTCGCCCCATGGCAACATCTTCTTCTCCGCATGGGTAGTACACGTTGTCGAGCACGACGAAAAGTACGTTCCCCATTTCAAAGGCATAATAGTCAGGCCCGTAAATCCTTCTCCAGCTGTCTGCCTTGTCGGCATTGGTACGGGCATCAAAATCAATATCGTGGTTACCCAGTACCATCCACTGCGGTACATTATTCACCGAACCGAGCTCCAGAATACGGTCAAGCAGTCCCAGATCGTCCCCCACTACATCACCCAGGTAGAGCATGCAGTCTCCGGGTTTCAAACCGTTATCCAGAATATCGGAAAGCGCACCATCGCGAAGCCATGATACCTGCTCATTGGAGTATGTCTGCGTATCGCCCAGCACTGCGCATGTAAACTCCTCACCTGCAGCGCCATCCCGGTGAAGCGGAAAGTTAATTTCAGAAGGTGCCGGACCCGTATCCGGAAGCCCGCCAAAACGCATGTCGTATCCTGTTCCTCCCTCCTTGTGAATGTAGAAGAATTGCGGAACCATCCGCTGATCGGTCGGAACACGCCAGCCGGATGGCTGCACAATGGTGAGATTCATGTCCTCCCTCACTCCTATTTCGTACCTGCCCGATTCATCCGTAGACGTCCAGTTCAGTCCGTTTGAAACCAGCACGTCCCCGACACCGGGTTCTCCCCTATCTAACAATCCGTTTTGATTCAGATCATTGAATACCACTCCGGATATTTGATCCCCGCCCGCACCTGCCCCCACGACTTGAGGCTTGCCGTACCAGGGTTGTGCGTTAACTGTTAAAGGGAGAATCAGGGAGAGACAGATCAAAAATGAAATCCGTTTCATGGCATTAAAAGAGGTTAAATGAGGATTGAAAGGTGAAATAGTACAGGCTCGTTGCACGTCATATACTTGTATACATGCATTATAAAATATAACACAGAGAGGAGAGAATGGCGGTTAACAAAAAATTATCATTTTTGTTAATACGGCCATCGGGCAATTCAAAAAGTTTTTTTAACGTCCCGAAGTCCAGGGGCAAAGTACGATAGGAACATTTGTTCGATCATCACCGGTTGAGCGCACCTTCATCCGATGATTTGCCGCCTGACTCAATAAGCAATTGCTTTCAGGAGGGATTGCGGTACCTGAATAGCTATAATTGGCCGGTTCACCAGTTCTTTAATACCTCTGACGAATGATTAACTCAAAAGAGTTGCAAAGTTGACACTGACAAGATTAAAGGATTTACATATGTTTATTGAATGAAGTTGATCAGATACCTTATTACCGGATTTTTTGGCGCAATTTGCCTGCTTTTAGCAACTCTTCTGCCTGGTTTTGCCCAGGAGCTGCAGCGCTACACGTTCGATTCCCGTCATATGGGAACACAGGTTAACATTATTCTTTACGCCGGGAATGAAGCTCTGGCCATTCGCGCCTCAGAGGCAGCATTTGACAGAATTGAAGAGCTGAATCAATTAATGAGCGATTACATTGCAACCAGCGAAGTGAACCTGGTTTCTGAAAAATCAGGCTCCGGAGAGTGGGTCAGCATCAACGAGGACTTGTATGGTTTGCTTCAAACGTCTGGACAGCTTTCGGAGATGACAAATGGGCTGTTTGATGTTACAATGGGTCCATTAACCCATGAGTGGAGATATATTCGAATGATGGCTGAACCGGAACCGCCGGATGATGAGAAACTGGAGCGTTTGCTTAAGAAAGTCGGATATCAACACCTGGAATTTGATGAACAGACAAGATCAGTGCGTTTAAATAAAAGAGGCATGCAGCTTGATCTGGGAGGAATTGCCAAAGGTTATGCAGCAGATAAAGCCATAGAAAAACTGAAGGAGTTTGGCATCAAATCGGCACTGGTAGATGCGGGGGGAGATATTACGGTATCCGCTCCACCTCCCGGCCGGGAGAGCTGGACCGTGGCCGTACCAAAGAGTACCGCGGCAGATAAAAATTCAACGGCATCGCTGAAGTTGCATAACAAAACTATTACAACATCCGGTGATATGTTCCAGTTTCTGGAATTTGAAGGAGTACGCTATTCACATATTATCAATCCAAAAACCGGACTGGGGTCAACATTTAGAATTCAGGCTACCGTAATTTCAGAAGACGGGATGGTAGCCGACGCCCTTGCATCAGCATGTACGCTGATGCTGCCCGACCAGTGCCTGAGACTTATCAACGGAATTGACAACGCGGAAGCAATTATTTTCAGGTCGCGGGAAGGAGAAATTGAAGAGTGGACAACCGCAGGTTTTGACCGTTTTCTGGATTAAACATTCTCCTACCGGGGTGAGTTTGATATGAAAGATTTTTGAAAAGTCTCACTCCGTGGGCTTCCGAAGTGCAAGGAAAGACTCCCCCTGATGGGATTACCGCCTCACGCCTGGAGGAGTGATTGTGCCATGGGCGAACCTTTGCAGTTAAAGGACAATGAATCAACTTTTTTAAAAATGAAACCTTGAGAATAGTGCAGTTAATCACATCGACCCCACCTTACAAATGAGGGGTGACTCATAGTACGATAACTTTGAATCGCCCCTCATGACTCCCTTTGTGGAACTACGCTATTAATTACCCTGCCGCTTTAGTGAGGCTCTGTAACTCCGGGTACCGGAACCGGGTAGAATCCGTTTTCATCGGGCCTTACCGGGGGTTCCATATCCCAGCCAACATAATCAGGCATTAACTGCGCATCTGAATTGATTGCTTCATCCCAGGTCATAAACTTTCCTGAATATGTAGCCATTCTGCCCATTATAGCCGTCATAGTTGTTTTTGCTCCATAATCCGTATCATCAATTACGTCTCCCCTTCGGATGGCACCGAAAAGTTCGTCATGCTCCTGCTGATATGGATTTGGATCATTAAAACCATCGTGCTCATACCTCAGTATACCGTTATAATCACGGATAACGGCGTTATGCCCGCTGTCAAGAGAAACGGTTCCCCGCGCTCCCATCAGATTCTCAGCGACCCTTGAAAAGGTATCTTTCTGATGGCGGCACTGTGCGGAAATCACCGCACCGCCGGGGTAGGTGTATTCAACAAAATGATGATCGAATATCTGCCCGTACTCTTTTCCGGTTCGGACCTCACGGCCGCCCATTCCCTGTGCTGAAACAGGGTACTCTCCAATGAACCAATTGGCTATGTCAATGTTGTGAATATTCTGTTCGAGCAGCATATCCCCTGCAAGCCATGTGAAATAGAACCAGTTATGAACCTGATAAGCCACTTCCGACATACCCGGATTTCGATGGCGAACCCATACGCCCGCATCATTCCAGTACACCTGTCCTGAAATGATCTTTCCAATCGCATTATCAGAAATACGTTTGAAGGCTTCGCGGTAATTGTTCTGATACCTGCGCTGAAGGCCGATAACAACATTCAATTTCTTTTCTCTTGCAATTTCGGCAGCATCCATGAATTGCCTCACGCCCGGCGCATCCGTTGCGATGGGTTTTTCACAGAACATATGAACACCCGCTTTAACGGCTTCTTCAAAATGTGCGGGACGGAATCCCGGAGGAGCAGTCAAAATGACCACATCGGCCAGGGCAATTGCGTCTTTGTATGCATCAAAGCCCACAAATTTATGCTCTTCGGGCACATCCAGCCTTCCTGAGTCCAGATGGCGCTGTGCCAGCGTATCGTAACAAGAATCAAGCCTGTCTCTGAACAGATCGGCAAGGGCAACAATTTTTACACCCGGATCGGCATTTAGGGCCTGGTTGGCGGCACCTGTTCCTCTTCCCCCGCATCCAATTACTGCCAGCTTTAAAGTATCATTCCCTGCAGCATATGCACTTTGTCCGACGGGAAGCGAGCTTAGAATAAATCCCCCTCCTGCTGCAAGTGTCGTTTTTCTCATGAAATCACGCCGGCTTATTCCTTGTTTGAAAATATCTTTTGTTTCCATGCCTGCTACCTTTCGTTTTAGATTTAACCTATTGCGATTTTAGTTGTAGTCCTGGATGGCCTCAATCCAATATTTTTCCATCTCTTCTGCCGATTCAGGTTGATTTTCAGGCATGACTACCCTTATTCCAATGTTGAAAGCATTCGTATGCCACCAAAGGCTTTTCGGGAGCTGCGGATCATCTCGTTTCCAGTTTGGATCCGATCCTCTTCTTTCAAAACAACCGGCCTGTTCTTTGCTATCCATCCACGATCCACCCCTTACTGAACGGGGGTAGAGTTCGTCGGGCCTGAACCAGGGGTTTACCGCAGGTTCATCTTCTAGATGCTGAAAATAGGCTTCATGAAACTGGTCAAAGGTCCATTCTGCAACATTTCCAAGCATGTCGTGAATACCCAGCGAATTGGGCTCTTTACTGCCGGTTTGATGATATTTTCTATCACTGTTTTCTCTGTGCCATGCGTACTGATCTACCTCTCCCGGGTGCCCCTCACCCTCTATACCCCCGCGGCAGGCCAGTTCCCACTCAGCTTCGGTGGGCAGCCGATAAAATTTTCCGGACTTGACCGTCAGCCACTTCGTAAACATATATGCGGCAAAGTGGGTCACATTTACGGCGGGATAGCCATCTGTTCCCATTCCACGCGTTAAGTCGCCCCATGAGGGAGATGGTGTGGAAATGACATCAGTGGGGATATCAGCCTCACGAAGCACCTCAAGCAATTCTTCGGTCATGGTAGGTGAAGAGATGGCATCTGCATCGATATCCACGCCATAAAACGTCTTGAACACCTCTCTCCTCAGATCCTCCGGACTGGCATTCGCAAATTGATTGTACAAATCCCAGGAGATTTCAAATTTACTGATCCAGAACGAGTCTACTTCAACTTCATGTATGCCATCGCCTCCATCTGAACCCATGGCAAATAGACCGCCGGGTACCGGAACCATCTCAATGGTTTCGTCAACTCCCTGTAACGTTTGAGAGAACTCTTCAAAAGGTATCGGATCGGTTTCCGGATGAACTTGCGTATTGGATAGGCCATATCCGGTAAGCAGAGAAGAGATAAGCAAAAGTAGACCGACAAATACGTAATTTTTAAAGCCCATAGAGTAACTCTGCCCAATAATTGACATTCAGTTTATGTAATATCCGTTATTATGATCCAAAAAAACCATAGGGATTTCCCTGAATAATGGTGATTCATGGATGATTTTCTTCTCTTCAAGCCGTTTTCAGGACGAAAATAGCTCTTCTTTTTAGACATCAGCCGCATCGGAAAAAGATTTCAGGCGAACAGGAAATGATAATGTAAGAAGGGATAGCTTGACCCAGGGGCCGGATGGGAAAGCAGCGAAACGACGGGTTCAACTTTTAAGCTCGAACGGTTTTACTTATCGAAGTAGCGGTATTGATGTCCGGAAAACCTTTTAGTTGGCGGCCGTTTAAAAAATGTCGGCGTCAATCTGCAGGATCTCTGCCCGGCATGCGATCAACTGTACTTCAATTGCCGTATCCCCTGACCACTTCGATCACCTTTTCCAGCTCTGCATCCCCAACCTGAAAATGAAAAGTAGCCCGGATCGTTTTTGGGCCAAAAGGAATTATGCCGACACCTGCATCAGAGAATTCAGTAAGAACATCCTCAGCCATTGCGCTCTTCACGTCAAAAATAACAATGTTGGTCTCAACTGATGAAAGGTCAATTTGAAAAGAAGGGTTTTCGTCTACGGCTTCCGCAAATAACCTGGCGCGACGGTGATCTTCCTCCAATAGAGGAAAATGATGCTCCACGGCGTAATCGGCCGCAGCTGCAAGCAAGCCCACCTGGCGCATACCCCCGCCCCACATTTTTCTGAAACGTCGTGCTTTGGCAATGTGATCAGCCGAAGACAGCATCATGGATCCAACCGGAGCGCCGAGTCCCTTGCTGAAACAGATTGAGATTGTATCGGCAATGGAACCAAAAAACTCCGGCTCGATGTCTGTTTTAATAATGGCATTCCAGATACGCGCCCCGTCAAGGTGCAAAAAAATACCCTGCTCATCAGCCAGGTTGCTCAGCTCGAGCATCTCTTCCCGCGAATAGCATACACCCCCGCCTTTGTTGGTGGTATTTTCAATAGCAATTACGCGCGTGTGCGGGTCCCAGTCATTTTTTGGACGAATAGCTTCTTCAGCCAGCTGCCTGGATAATTTTCCGTTTTTGCCTTTGAGCGGACGCAGCTGAACCGATGACAGGTGCGCCGCCGCACCCGATTCATAGTTAAAAACGTGACCCAGTTCGTCAATAATCACTTCATCGCCCGGCCGGGTCAATACCGCAATGCTTAACTGATTGCTCATGGTACCGCTTGGCACAAACAGCCCCGCTTCCATTCCGAACATGCCGGCCATTTTCTGTTCGAATGAATTCACAGTGGGATCCTCGGAAAACACATCGTCTCCCACTTCCGCTTCCATAATTGCATTCAGCATTCCAGGGGTGGGTTTGGTTACGGTGTCGCTACGAAGGTCGATCATGGAATGGCTTGTTGTTAGTTGTTGGTTGTCGATTGTTAATGGTTAGTTGGAAGTGGTTCTTTGTTGATGCCCGGATCATACCTTCACTTTTGCCTTTTGCCTTTTGCCTTCTGCCTTCTCACTTCTCAAGACTCAAGACTAATAAACTAATACGTAAAAAACCCTTCTCCCGTCTTATCGCCCAGCTTCCCTGCATCCACCATCTTCACCAGGAGCGGACACGCACGGTATTTGGGGTCTTTGAAGCCGTCGTACAGTACGTTAAGAATATCGAGACAGACGTCAAGTCCGATAAAGTCTGCCAGACGCAGCGGCCCCATGGGATGTGCCATGCCCAGCTTCATCACCTGATCGACATGCTCCGGTTCTGCTACGCCTTCATGTACGCAGAAAATCGCTTCGTTGATCATCGGCATAAGAACACGATTGGATACGAAACCCGGAAAGTCGTTTGCGGGAACGGGAACTTTGCCCAGCTTTTCCGAAATACTCATGATGCTTTTGGTAACCTCTTCGTCGGTATCGAGGCCGTTAATTACCTCCACCAGCTTCATGACCGGTACCGGATTGAAAAAGTGCATTCCTATAAATCGCGACGGCCGGCCGGTAACGGCTGCCAGTTTTGTAATGGAAATTGAGGATGTATTGCTGGCCAGAATGGCCTGGTCAGGTGCATGTTTGTCAACCTCTTCAAAAATTGATTTTTTCAGTTCAAAGTTTTCCGGAACAGCTTCAATAATAAGGTCAGCTTCCATAACAGCACCCGGAATATTGAGGTGGGGCTGAATTCGATCAATCGCTTCGCTTCTGTCTTTTTCACTGATTTTCTCCTTGCTCACCATCCGACTTAAATTCTTGTCGATAGTGTTCATGGCACGGTCAACAAACTCCTGCTTCGTTTCCACCAGCTTCACATCAAATCCATTCATTGCAAATACATGAACAATGCCATTTCCCATGGTACCGCCGCCAATAACGGCTACAGTCTTTACTTCACTCATTGGTTAGCTCCATTTTTTATTTCATCAATCATCGTTTCATTCGGCCTTGAGAGTATGTATTTTGACGG
Source organism: Rhodohalobacter mucosus (assembly GCF_003150675.1). Lineage (NCBI taxonomy): Bacteria > Pseudomonadati > Balneolota > Balneolia > Balneolales > Balneolaceae > Rhodohalobacter > Rhodohalobacter mucosus. Next base: position 23,225 of record NZ_QGGB01000004.1, read on the forward strand.
GAATTTTCAATTCAAACAGCCACATATTTCCATCTCTCTGCATTTTTATCATGGGTTCTATTTTACGGCTAATCTTATTGATCTTTCTTGTGCTGACCGGTTTTGCGGTAATCGGCATATACTGGACCTTTTTTAAACCCCTGCCCGACTACTCCGAAACCATTGAAACCCGACAGCTTGAAGACCCCGTGGATATACACTGGGATTCGTACGGCGTGCCCTATATTTACGCGGACAACGAACGTGATCTTTATTTTGCCGTCGGGTATATACACGCACAGGAACGTCTCTGGCAGATGACACTCTCCCAGATATCAGCGCAGGGCCGTTTTGCAGAGTTTTTTGGAGAAGACCTGGTTGAACTGGATAAATACCAGCGAACTCTCGGATTCTGGGAAACAGCAGGACGAATAGAGAGTGAAACCGATCCGAGGTTAACAGGTCTGCTTCAGAGCTACGCTGACGGTGTGAATGAATATGTCAGGCAAAACCGACGCAATCTGCCGCTCCAGTTCACCCTGCTTGATGTTGAACCAATCGAGTGGACGGTCAGACACTCCCTGGCAATGACCCGCCTGATGGCGTGGGATCAGAATATTCACTGGTGGAGTGAGCTTACCTTTGCGTTCCTTGAAGAGTCACTACCCGCCTCCAGGCTACAGGAACTTTTTCCCGAATATGACGACCGCTATCCTACAACAATGGATGACTCGCAGAGTCGCAATATTGCAGCCAGCATGCTGCCGTTAATTGAGAAAGAATTCAGCAGAAAAAAAATCCTCTCTATGGAAGGAACCCAGGTTGGCAGCAATGCGTGGGCCGTACACGGTTCACGGACCGAATCGGGCTACCCCATTCTGGCCGGCGATCCTCATATGGGGCTTAGTATTCCCGGTTTCTGGTTTGAAGTACACTACTCCGTTCCCGGCCATCGCATTACAGGCGCTACCATACCCGGAATGCCTTTTGTGGTACTTGGCAACAACGATCATGCTGCATGGTCTATTACCAATATGATGGCCGATGTGGCTGACTTTTTTATTGAGACGCCCGACAATCGCAATCCGGATCGATATATCACCGATGCAACAGGCAGCGAGCCTCTTAGTGAACCTTTTCAGATACGGAATGAAGTCATTCGTGTGAAGGGTTCAGATGATCAGTTATTCAGAGTTAGGGAAACGGTTAACGGTCCAATTGTAAGCGATTTGATTGCATCAGATGCAGATACGACGATCAACCAGACTATTTCTATGTCGTGGACAGGCCATCGGGTGAGCCATGAGACTCTGGCTGTTTATCGCATGAATCATGCAGAATCGATGCAGGAGTTCGAAGATGCCGTTCAGGAATTTCGCGCCCCGGCGATGAACTTTACCTATGCAGACAAGGAGAACAACATTGCCATTTTTAGTGCAGGAGCTATTCCCATTCGAGACTTCAACCCGCTTTTATTCAGAAATGGTTCTGATCCGGAACACAGGTGGAGCAACATGGTACCGTATTCTGAACTTCCGAGGCTGGTGAACCCGGACCAGGGATATGTGGCTCATTCTAATAATAAACTCCATACGGACAGCTATACTCACTATATCGGCTCATTCTGGGCCCCTCCCTCAAGAATTATGAGAGTAGGCCAGCTGCTGCGAACAGACAGCCTCATTACGGAAGAGTTTGTTCAGCAAATGCAGTTTGATGCCTACTCGGAGCATGCTCGCGAAATCACTGAAGACATTCTGCCAATGCTGCGCGGACCGGATAGTGAGGAATTTGAACAGGTTCGATCCTACCTTGAAAACTGGGATTTCAACTATACGCCGAGTTCTACGGCGGCTACCATATTTGATCTCTTCTATCTGAATGTTGCACACAACACGCTGTCGGATGAACTGGGAGATCATGCTTATCAGACACTTTCGACGCTTAGTTATCTTCCGGTCAGGATTATCCACCGCATGATCGACAACAACAGTGTATTCTTCAATAATGTGCGAACGGATGAAGCTGAAGACAGGACCGATATTGTGCGTCAAAGTATGAGAGAAACCATTTTACAGCTTGAAGAACGATTCGGCAATGAACCCTATGACTGGCGCTGGGAAAATGTGAATTCGCTGACGCTGAAGCCACCGCTTCTGGGTGAAGCAGCAGCAAACCCGGAAGCTCCCGGAACGCTGAAACTGATTGTTCAAAACATTTTTAATAAAGGCCCCTACAGTCCCCATGGCCACTCCATGTCGATTAATAAAGCAGAGTACAGCTGGGATTCCCCGTTTGAAGTATTTCTGGGCCCCTCTATCCGGCTGGTGGTGGATCTCTCCAATAACAGCCGCAGTTTTTCCGTTTTGCCTACGGGTCAGTCCGGTAATCCGCTCTCTACCCACTACGGAGATCAAACCGATATGTGGCTGGAAGGCAGATATCGGTCGGTCTATAAAGACAGCACGTTTTTTCAGCAGGCCAGCTATCAAACCATGAAACTGTTACCGCAATCACCCCGATAAGCAGGCATGCAGATAACCCTGCACTTTGATTTGAATTTACAACCTCGCTATACATGAAGCATCAGTCCATCATACATTATTTTTCGAATGCGGTTGTCTGTATACTACTGGCCTCTGCAATATTATACCTGGGAGGCTGTAAAAGTTCGGAACCCTTTGAGTTGAAAACGACCGACAGAACCCATTTGTCCGAACCGCAGCCCTCGAACGGGCATATCGAACGCATTTCAGAGATGAGCGGAACCATACCGGTCGATTCCATGCTGAACAGCCTTACGCTGGATGAAAAAATAGGTCAGCTCTTCTCCGTGCCTGCTTACGGCAGCTTCACAAATGAACACGATCCCGGCTTCTTAAGGCTTAAGCGGCTTATCCGTGACTACCATATCGGAGGGATAATCTTTTTCCGGGGTGATGTATACGGACAGGCAATCCTGCACAACAAGCTGCAACGAACCGCAAAACTCCCGCTTTGGGTTTCGCAGGACATGGAGTTCGGTGCTGCAATGCGTGTGGAGGGTACCACGCGCTTTACTCCTGCAATGGGTGTTGCGGCTACCGGTAATCCCGAAAATGCATATCTGAAGGGTAAAATTACCGCGAGAGAAGCAAAAGCTCTGGGAGTTCACCAGATTTATGCTCCCGTACTTGATGTGAACAACAATCCGGACAATCCGGTCATCAATGTGCGTTCATTTTCAGCAGATCCTGATCTTGTAGCCCTGTTTGGAATGAATATGATTGAAGGCATAGAAAGCGAGGGTATTCTTGCCACCGCCAAGCATTTTCCCGGCCACGGCGATACCGATGTGGATTCGCATTTAAACCTCCCCGTAATCAATCATGGAATTACGAGGCTTGAGGAGATCGAACTGGTGCCGTTCCGAAAAGCGGTTAATAACGGGCTGCGGAGCGTGATGAGTGCACACATAGCGTATCCGAACGTAAGCACAAACGGCAACCTGCCCGGAACACTTGATGAAAGCATACTTCGATCGCTTTTAATCGATGAGCTTGGATTTAACGGCCTTGTTGTTACCGACGGTCTGGAAATGCAGGGTATTGCAGCAAATTTTTCACCCGGAGAAGCGGTAGTGCTCGCTCTGAAGGCCGGAGCCGATAAAATGCTGATCAGTCCCGATGAAATGACCGCCATCCACGAACTGAAGCGTGCGGTGCAGTCCGGCACCATTTCAGAAGAACGGATTGACCGGTCGGTACGAAAAATTTTGTCTTTGAAAGCCGAGCATGGCCTGTTTGAAAACAGAATGGTTAACACCGATGACCTCAGCTATACCATCGATACGCCGGAGTACAGAGCCATATCGGAGCGAATTGCCCGCGAGTCGGTGACCCTTCTTAAAAATGACGGAAATGTACTTCCGGTCAGAGATGTCGATTACCTGAATGTACTGGCTGTTGCGCTGTCGGATGACCAATCCGGTTCAACAGGTTCCGGATGGGCACGCGAGCTTAGAAAATATCATAACAATGTTTCGTTTCATGTGCTCGACCGCAGAACCTCGGAAGAAGAGATAGACGAGATGAGAAAGGACGCAATGAAGGCAGATCTTATCATTATAGGATCGTTTATTGTTGTACGTTCATCCCAGCCGATGCAGATACAGCCTGAGCAGCTTGAGATAATCAATGAACTGACGGCCGGTGAAACACCGTCTGTTCTCATGGCATTTGGCAATCCCTATGTGGTGCGCGACGTTCCCGATGCCGATGTTCATCTGATGGCCTGGTCGGCAAGCCGTTCTCAAATTGACCAGACTGTTCCGGCACTGTTTGGAGCCTCCCACATTACCGGACAACTGCCTATCCGAATTCCCGGTATGTATGAAATAGGCGACGGCATTGAAATGCGTCAATCAACCCTTCGATATGACACGCCTGAAGCTGTAGGCATGAGTGGAGATTCACTTCTTGCCATTGATATGATCATGCAGGAAGCCATTAACGATTCCGTATTTCCCGGTGGAGTTGTGGCTGTTATGCACAAAGGTGCCCTGGTCTGGAACAACGGATACGGATATTACGACTATTCAAAAACCAAAGAAATCTCAGCGAATGAAGTGTACGACCTTGCATCTCTGACCAAAGTGGTTGCCACTACAACATCTATAATGAAGCTTGTGGATGAGGGACTAATCGGCCTGGATGATCCGGTTCAGCAATACATCCCGGAATTTAGTGAAGGCATTAAGAAGAACGTTACCATACGTCACCTGCTGCTTCATACATCCGGACTGCCGGCCTTTAAGGTATATGTTGATGAACTTCAGACCCGGGATGAAATCATCAGCGCGGTTCGGCGCGAACCACTCATTTCCGACCCCGGCGAGGAGTACGAGTACAGCGACCTTGGCTTTATACTGCTGGGCGAGATTGTCGAACAGGTTTCCGGCCGCCGCCTTGACCGTTACGTCCGCACAGAAATGTTCTATCCTATGGGCATGTACTCCACACATTTCAATCCATCCGCCGTTGGCGGCTGGATGTCGAACAGGATCCCCCCGACCGAAATCGATACGGTTTATGAAAGGGGGCTTGTTCAGGGAGTAGTACATGACGAACGGGCCTACTATATGGAAGGAGTGGCCGGCCATGCGGGGCTTTTTTCAACCGCCCGTGACCTTGCCGTATATTCGTATATGCTACTGAACGGAGGCCTTTATGCCGGTGAAAGGTACCTGTCGGATAGTGTAATAAATGAGTTTACAGAACAACGCTCTGAACTCAGTAACCGGGGTTTTGGATTCGACAGAAAAAGCAGCGGATTCAGTACGGCAGGCAGCCTGTCGGGGCCCAATACGTTTGGCCATACCGGTTTCACAGGTACGTCCATCTGGATCGATCCTGACCGGGAAACAGCAATAATACTTCTTACTAACCGTGTACACCCCAACCGCAGCTACGGAAGCGGCATCGGGGAAGTCAGGGCAAAAGTGGCAGATACGGTTCTGGGAAGTATTGTATCAGATAAAGAACAGAGTTTATGATCAACGGTTATACCCCCTATTCCGGAAATCAAAATACATGTTATGTGAAGGGAGAGTCAGGCACCTTCTATCCCGGTGTACGCATCGAAAATGTCTCCTACCCGTTAACCATTTCGTCTGTCCAGGCAGCAGTATGCAGCTGCCTGGCGAACAGTGATAACCCCGTTGAGTATTATACGGGAGACCACCAGCCTGAGCTCCTTCAGGTTTGGGCTGATGAATACGATATGAAGCCGGGAGGCAAACTGCCCGACAGTCCGTTAAAGCTGTTTGATCCTCTGGTGCCATCCATACCCGACATCAAAAAAGAACTGGACGTTTTGACCGAAAAGTCCGTGACACCCAACTCAGGCTTTCCGGTCTCTGCATTGCTGCAGACGGAAAAGGGATATATCCGTGGAGTAAATATCGAATTAAGCTCCTGGGCACTTGGACTCTGTGCAGAGAGAGTGGCAATTTCAAGGGCCCTGACGGCGGGCTACACCCAATTTAAATCAATACATATTTATGCACCGGAAGCGGATTTTGTAAGCCCCTGCGGAGCATGCAGGCAGGTATTGCTGGAAGTTATGCCCGATGCAGACACGGAACTCTATCACGGTGACGGAACGTTATCCAAGCACATTGTTTCAGACCTATTACCCTTTGGATTTACGTCCCACAAATTAAAAAAATAAGATGGATTACATCGCAGTACTCTCGTACGAGCATCTCGACAACAGCATGTTTTTAAATGCGTTTACAAAAGCACTTTCGCGAAAGGAAAAAAGAGGGATTATTCTGCATGAAGACAGTGAGTACACCGACCGCCTTATCCAAACCGGAATGATGCGGGAGGATGCCAGAATCAGGGCTGTGAAAGATCTGAATCACAGACTGGTTGCGCTGTTTGCCGACCAGGGAATTTCCACGATTGGACTTAACGGCTACCAGAAAGAACTGATAAGCTATGGCGAATCCGGAATCTCGGTTGATGCCGGTCAATTTGCCCGTTTTCCCGACCACCCGGTTTTGCTGCTCTCAAATCTGATCCATCATTCAGGTTCAGAAAAACCGTTTTTTGCACCCCTCGCGGAACTGACTGTATCGCTAAAGAATTCCCTTGGCATCGATGAGACGATTCTTTTCAGCACGGATGATCAAAGCAGTGTGATCAAGGGTGATTTTCCCATGAGCATATCACCGGGAACACTTAGACAAAAAGAGCTGGAAACACACGTCCCTGAGGGTTTCAGGAACCGGCAGGAATCATTCATACTTACATCAGCTGATCTATTCTAATAGATTGCGGAATCAATGCAAAAGTGTTGTCTCTTAAAGCTAAAACCTGATTTAATTCGTTAAAATGGGGTTTTTTATTTGCCCCTTACCCCTCTGTTCAATAGTTTTACGGCAGATTCCAACGATTTAGATATGGACAAACATTAACTAACCAATGGAGTTATAATGAACAGAATTGAACAGATACAATCGATGGTAGCCGATCTTGAAGTGGATATGAACAAGTTCTATGAAAAAGGAAACAAAGCTGCCGGTACCCGGGCCAGAAAACAGCTCCAGGAACTGAAGAAAGTAGCTCAGGAAATACGATTGGAAATCCAGGACATGAAAAACTCCGGAGAAGTTTAGACCTGTTTGGTAACTGACTTACAAGCCGCTTTACCAAGCGGCTTTTTTTATATACGGCCAGCTTAAAAAAAAGCTTTTTTTATCTTGACTTCCGTTATCGCAACCCCGTATATTTGAGGCTCTGAACTTCACAGAGCGAGTTCTTTATCGATATTTATTCCTCGGTAGCTCAGTGGCAGAGCAGTTGACTGTTAATCAATTGGTCGTAGGTTCGAATCCTACCCGGGGAGCTTCTAAAAGCCTCTATCCTATTCAATTAGGGTAGAGGCTTTTTTTGTAGATGCATTATCAAAAAAATTAAGAGAAGACGCAGAGCCCCGATAAATACAGATGAAGGTTCTCCCGAAAAAACAGAATCCCCGCAGGTCTTTTGTGGATTGGATTTATATCCGTCTGTGATAAGCAGAAAAAGTATTTTGGCTGGTATCTCCACATTTCAGCTTCAACACATCGGTTCTATACCGCCTGAAGGTCTTATGTATGCCAAATAAACGTCAACTTACGGATAGAAATAGTAAAGTGGCCCATATGCGTATGCCCAGCGATAGTAACGCGGTAAACGATCTATAAGTGAACACAGATGCACCTGTAGTTCATTTTGAAATGCAGGAAGGACCAATTAGCTGCTATATCTTTGGCGCCCAGCTGGTGCAAAGCATCCCTTTTGTGGCAATGTCGGGGTGTACGCAGTCTTCCCGCTTAAATCGTGCACACGTACCGCAGTCAATGGACTTGTTCAGGTCGCCTTCACTGCTGAACTGATCGCAGGTGTATTTTTCGTTTACCTTCACTTCATGTGTGTTACAAAAGTTGGCGGCTGTAAATGAGGTGCACTGTCCACAGCTGCTTGCTATTCTGATAGGCATGGTTCAAAGATTTGATTCGTATTTTTTACCATAATACCAATCGCCGGATTAAAATAAATATATAGAGATACATTTAGAGATAGTCTAAATAGAATTACATTAATAACTTTGGTCCAGTGTGTATGTAAAATGAAAACCAGACTGCTACGGGGCTGCCGCTGGTTAATGATCAAATGGCTGTACGTGAAGAAAACCGCTATGCCCCCCAACGCAGTTGATCCGGAATTTTATGAGTTGCAGGGCTTATAGTTATTAAAACTATTCAGAAAAACTGATTTCTATCATATAAAGCAGACTCGATGGACTCTTACGCTTATCCTATGGGGAGTGAGCGGATGATCAGAAATGTCTGCCATTTTATGCTTCTCTTCTTATTGCCTGCCTGCATATTTATACGTACCCTGACCTTGAAGGGCTCACAATTATATCGGCAACTTCATAACGTACTATGGACCTTTATGAAGCACAAATTTCCAATCCTGACCTGTTCCGCCAGTTTTCGTTGAAAGACACGCTTTTCCTTCATTACTCATGTCCTCAGCGCGAAAAGGTACTGCAGCTCTACTCAAAGTACATTCAGTTTAATTTTACACTGAGCGGCAAACGTATTCTTAAGCAGGGAAATCATCGTTGGGTTGCCACACCTGATAATGGCCTGATTGTCAAAAAATGTGCTTTCATGCAGGAGCTGCCCGACGATTACCAAGGGTGGGATGTGCTTATATTTTACCTTCGAGATCACTACCTGAGATCGTTATTTGAAGAATTCAGGCCTCATTTATCATTGGAAGATTTACCGGCCCCGAACAAAATTATGTTTGAGCCGTTTGCAATTGATGACCACATCAAGAATAGCTATCAAAGTTTCATTCCATACATTCTGGAAAATAAAACGCTTCCTGACAACGTCTTTGAAAACAAATTCAAGGAATTGCTTTTCAACATTTTATCCCACCCGGATAACAAACACATTCTGGCCTACATCCAAAGCATTGCAGAAAATTATCAATCGGCCATCTGGGAGGTTATGGAGGCAAATTACATGTACAACCTGAAAATCCGGGACTTCGCTACCATAGCCAATCGCAGCTTATCCACGTTTAAGAGGGAATTTAAAGAACATTACAATACCACGCCCGGGAAGTGGCTTACGGAAAGAAGGTTACAGAGGGCAGAAAGCATGTTGAAATCCGGAAATAAATCCGTTGGTGATATAGCCTTTGATTGCGGGTTTAAAAATACGTCGCATTTCAGCAGGGTGTTCAGGGAACAGTATGGCCTCTCTCCTTCCGGTTATCAGAAAAAGTGGTCCGATAAGTAAAATTTTTGAACTTTTTAGAAAAATTTTAATCCCTGTAATCATGTATGTTATTAGTGCACTTACAGGAATTTACAAGATAGCATTTCAGAGTCGTTAATTTGAAATCTCATTATTTTTTCTAGATTGAACTACTCCTTTCTAAAAATTTCTTTTATATGCCTTTATACATGGATTGTCACGATACGCCCGGAATTAAAATTCAGGAAGCCGAGAAAGCACATCTGAAAGACCTGGCAGTTCAGGAAAAATTTGACGTAAAATACCTGGCATATTGGGTTAATGAAGAGAGTGGCAAGGTTTTTTGCTTGATGAAGGCCCCAAACAAAGAAGCCATTCGTAAGACTCATCTGCTGGCTAATGGGATAGAAACGTGCAACATAGTTGAAGTTGAGGGAGGCCTTTACTCAGCATTTATGGGAAAAGACCTGAGAGATAAAAACGACTTAGTTATTGATGAAAATGGAACACCGGATGGTGGGTATCGATTTATCCTGAACCTGGATATCATCGCTGTAACCCGGTTGTCCGGGTTTATCGATTTTGATGAATTAAAATTACCCCGGAAACCGCTTGAAGCTGCAGAGCGACTCATTTTAAAAAACAATGGTAACGTTATAAACCAATTGTCCTATGATCGGGTCATCGCTGTTTTTAAAACCCCGGAAAGCTGTCTTCTTTGCGCAAAAGAGATTCAGGAGGAATTTCTCTCCCATCAAAATCAGTATCCTCCCAACGAATGGAATTTCAGGTTCACCATGGGATTGTGTATCGGAGAACCGGTTACTTCTATGGATGACCGGATATTTCAAAAAGCACTCAACCAAAGTATGTGGTATTGTAAAATTGCTGAAAATGGAAAAATTGTACTACCGGTTGAATTTCAGGAAATAAGTGTATTCTGCAGAACAGAAATGGATGTTCCTGATATCACCATAATCGACAAGTCTGATCAGGAGTTTATTGAGCATTTGTTTGAGCTTATTAGCATCAATATTTCTAAAGACAATTTTACCATTGATAAATTGAGTAAAGAGATGCGACTGAGCAGAGCTCAACTGTACAGGAAAATAAACTCTATGTCTAACACCTCCCCGGTTCAATTTATCAGGGATATCAGGCTTAGAAATGCACTGAACCTGATTAAAGAGAGAAAATTATCGATCTCGGAAATTGCGTATGAGTTGGGCTTTTCAAATCCATCGTATTTCTCCAAGTGCTTCAAAGAAAAGTTTGGCATCTCACCGTCCAGAATAAAGGTTGAAGTTTAGTTACATACAGAAAAAAGTCCGGTAAGCTATATTGGAAAGGGTGATTCCCTGCGGGCAGTGCAACAAATGTTGCAAATATTGAAACAAATGAGGTTGAAGAGATTCAGACCCGGAAGTATTTATAAACTGACAAAAATATTTAACCCCACAGATGGAGTTTATTATGAACAGTTTATACAAAATTTTTCTGATTGGCACCCTTCTAACAAGTTTGATATGCACCGCATGCCAGGCTCAATCCAATGATGGAATAGCGGCGGAATATCCTGCAGAGAAAGCCGAAATCATGCAGACGTGGAATGAAATTGTGGAGAGCGTCAAAGCCGGAGACATTGACAAACTAATTTCTTTTCACGCTTATGGCCCCAAATTTACAGAATTCAAACAGGGGGCTCCAAGAAACGGTGGAGTGGAAAACGAAGCCTTTGAACGCGGTGTGTTTGGCAGTGTCCTGGAAGTTGTAAGAATGGACGCAAATGATCTGAAGATTGCCGTTTATCACGAAAATGTAGCCGTTGTTACCTTCCATTCCGACTTTCACCTGCAGTTTGAAGAAGAACTGGCCGTAGTGAATGACCAGATCAGCCTGGTGTTTGCTAAAAATAATCAAGGGGATTGGAAAATCGTGCACGAGCATCACTCTCCGCTTAGTCAATCGTAGGATAGGCAGACTCGTATTCTTTGCAAATGATCCGGCGTACAGCAACTTGAAGCGGCACGGTGAACCCGTAAAACAGATGCTTTTTATTAACAATCAACAACCCATCGGTAACACATAATGAATATTGAGGAGCTGCAATCTACTTTCAGAGGTCGTTTAATTCTGCCAGATAATTCAGATTACGATAAGGAACGGCAAGTCTGGAACGGATACATCGATAAACATCCATCCCTGATAGCACAGTGCAGCGGGACGGCAGATGTGATCGATGCCGTAAAATTTGCACGGAATAACAATATTGAGGTATCCGTTCGGGGCGGAGGTCACAATGTAGCAGGAACGGCTCTTGTCGATGACGGAATGGTTATTGATCTGTCTCGAATGCGAGCAGTGCACGTTGATGCACCGAAGAAACTCGCACGGGTACAGGGTGGCGCAACCTGGGGCGATCTGGACCGCGAAACACAGGTCTTCGGACTGGCGGCTCCGGGCGGTGTGGTATCCACTACCGGGGTTGCAGGACTCACGCTTGGAGGCGGACTGGGATGGCTCAGGAAAAAGCACGGGCTGAGCTGCGACAATCTGCACTCTGTAGAAATTGTAACCGCAGAGGGTAACTTACTTACGGCCAGCAAAACAGAAAACCCTGATCTTTTCTGGGCATTGCGCGGCGGTGGCGGAAATTTTGGGGTTGTAACATCCTTTGTTTTTCATCTTCATGAAGTAGGGCCAACCGTGATGATGTGTGCTATAATGTATCCGGTTGAAATAGCAGAAAGAGTACTTTCAACCTGGAAAGAGTTTATGATATCCTCGTCTGATGAAATCAGCGCACAGGCACTCTTTTGGGCTATACCGGATATCGAAGATTTCCCTGAACAGGCAAGGGGAAAGCATGTAATTTCCATTACAGCCATGTATGCCGGAGATCCGGACGAGGGTGAAAAAGCTTTTCAGCAGTTACGGAATATTGATGAGCCGGTGATCGATCTGAGCGGAAAAATTCCGTATGCAGTAGCCAACACAATGTTTGACCCCTTCTTCCCGAAACATGAACGATACTACTATTTTAAGTCCCAGGATCTGGCGTCTCTGAACAAGGAAACTATGGATTTTCTGATTGAAGCAGCGAATGACAGGCCTGTCGATTCTATGTTATTTGCCATCTGGCACTATGGCGGAAAAATGAATCGGGTTGGAAGTGAGGATACGGCCTTTGGAAGCCGTGATACCACTTTTCTCTTCAGTGTCGATTCCATCTGGGATGATTACAGCAAATCGGAGGAAGTCATCTCCTGGTCGCGGGATATCCTCGATAAAGCAAAGGAATTTTCAGGAGATGGCATGTATGTCAATTTCTCGGGCTTCGGAGAAGAAGGCGAAGACCTGGTACAATCAGCTTATGGTGATAATTATGACCGGTTGTCCAAAATCAAATCAAAATATGATCCGGATAACTTCTTTCACATCAACCAGAATATTAAACCGGCGTCCAGCTAATTCTGATTATAGGGACAAACGATTCCTGAATAATCAGGAAACCTGACAATGAATGTTTTAGGCCCGGTAAAAGCCTGCCGCTTCTTGAGAATGCCCTTTTGGTGTTGATCAAGATGCGGTTATACATATCAATCAAAATCAGTTCCGGTTATGAATGTTCATCCTCTGTTATGGTTCACGGGTATCCTGTTTATCTTTTGCTTATTACCTGTTCATGCTATTTCTCAGGTACAGATAATAGGTACAGTTTCTGAAGCCGATAATACGCCCATACCTTCTGCAAATGTGTTAATTCTCAGTCCGGCAGACTCATCACTTGTAAAAGGAGCCGTAACAGATAGAGATGGTCAGTTCTCAATTGAAAACGTAGAATCAGGAACATACATCATTTCTATATCAATGATTGGATTTAAGGAGCATGAACGTTCGATCGTATTAGACGACAGGAATGACAGTCAGCTGAACCTTGAGCGGATCATACTGCAGGAATCACTTGAACAATTGGGAGAAGTTGTAGCAACTGCCCGCCGGCCGCTTTATGAACAGCAGGTGGACAGGCTGGTCGTAAACGTTCAAAGCAGAATCACAACTTCAGGGAGCAGCGCGCTGGAGGTGTTGGAAAAATCACCGGGTGTTCAGCTTAACCGTCAAAGCAATAATCTGTCACTCAATGGAAAGTCCGGTGTGATCATAATGATCAATGATAAAGTTGTTCGACTGCCACTCGAAGCCGTGATTACCATGCTGAATGGTATGAGCTCATCAAACATAGAAAAAATAGAGTTAATCACTACCCCTCCTGCAAGGTATGATGCCGAAGGAAATGCAGGCATCATCAATATCAGAATGAAAGATTACACGGATTTGGGATATACGGGCACCATTGGAACAGATGTTGGATACAATAGCGCTGAAACTCTCGGAGGAAACTTTTCATTCAGCAGCAGGAAGAGAAAAGTAGCTTTGCTGCTGAACTATTCGATCTCTTACAATAACTCAGAAGAGCATATGTTCAGCGAAAGGTTTGTTACCGAGAGTGGATTTACACAAAACGTTCGCACTGAAAATAGCAGAGACCCTATAACAGCCGTTCAAAATCTTACCGCAGGTATTGAATATGCCATCACTAAAGATACAGACATTGAATTGATTTTGACCGGTTATCGCCGTCTGTGGGATACAGCAGATTTTTCAGAGAATTTAAATCACTCCAGCCCGGGTCAACTTCAAACCATGGAGCAGCGTATACAGGAAAAGAATCTATGGCAGAATGGAATTCTTAATTTAGGAATCGATCATGCGTTTCGTAGTGACAGAACACTTAATCTGGATCTGGATTATCTCTATTACAATAACAGCAATCCATCGGATTATCAGATTGATGTACTGAGCGGCACGATCGATCCGAACTCTGCAGACATCATCAACGTGGAGAAAGATACGCCGCTTAGTTTCTGGGTAACAAAGATGGATTACCGGCACGGGATTTCAGAATATGTATCACTTGAGACAGGCATTAAAGGAACCTTTTCTAATTTTTCCAACGATGTCCGGGTAAATGAGAGGATAAACGGGACCTTTCAAATGAATAATCTGTTCAGTAACGAGGCTGACCAGAATGAGTTTATCGGGGCAGCATATGTAGCCTCAAATATAACACCTTCCGAGAGCATTCAGATCAATGCGGGAATCCGGTATGAATATGTTGACAGAAACTTAAGTTCTCCTGATGAGGGCTCGATTGTTGATCTGCAAACAGGTCGATTTTTCCCCAGCTTGTTTATTCAAAAAGGCTTTCAGGGACCCAATAGCCTGAATTTCTCCTATAGCCGCAGAATTACAAGACCCACTTTCTGGGACCTTGCTCCTTTTGTTTTCTTTATTGATCCAAACACTTTCCTGTCTGGAAATTCAAACCTCAAATCTGCCATCAGCGATAACTTTAGCCTTGGTTTTTCAAGAAATCAATTCCTGGTGACTCTATCATACTCACACAGCAGTGATGAAATTGCTCCATGGCAACCGGTTTACAACTCAGATACGGATAATCAAACATACAGTACCCAAAATCTGGATTATCTGGATACCTATGCCCTCACCTCCAGTTTTCCTGTGAACTTATCCAGGTGGTTGAATATACGCCTGAACGCAACGGGAACGTATCAATTCTACCGGTCAGCCCATCTGGAAGATAATTTCTCAGGTGAAGCTGCCGGATTTAATGCAAATATTGTGAATACCATAACCCTGACTGACAATCTGCTGTTTGAGGTTTCAGGAATGTATATTTCAAAATCAGTCTGGGGAATTACAAGATCCAGTCCAATGGGCACGCTGGATCTGGGTTTGCAGAAAAGTTTCAGCGATGGCCAGGGTACTTTGCGACTCAGAGCAAACGATATTCTGAACACAAATATACTGCAGGCAAGGACCAATCTGGAAAGTGACGGATTGAGTTCAGTCTGGCGCTATAATCGCGATTTCAGATCTGTTGCAATTTCATTTTCCTGGAATTTTGGAAGCAGTGATTTTGAAAATGTTGAAGTCAACTCAGGTTCCGCAGAAGAGCAAAACAGGGTTGGCATTAACTAGCCCGGCCTCTGCGACATGGAATAAACAGTTTACGCCTTACCTGTTTATTTCAATGAGATGACGCCGGCTCAGTTCCTGTATGGTGCCACAACCCAGAAGCGTTAGCAGTATTCGCATGTCGCTATACCATTGGTCAAGCAGTTCTAAAAAGGCATCCTCCCCTCCATCCACAATGGCTTTGATGACGGGCTGTGCAGTTGCTGCAAAATCTGCCCCCAGTGCAAGCGATTTGGCAATATCAAAGGATGACCTCACACCGCCTGAAGAGATCAGCTGAAAGCGAAATTTACTTCGCAAGGGCTGTATCTTCAGCAGACACTCTGTTGTTGGGATCCCCCAGTCATCAAACTGGTGCTTGGGTTCTTTGGCACTTTTTCGAAGATTTTCCACTTTGGCCCAGCTGGTACCACCCGCACCGGCAACATCGATGCAGGACGCCCCGATACTGAGCAATCTGCGCGCGACCTGCCCCGAAATTCCCGCCCCCGTCTCTTTGACGATCACAGGTACGCTGCTGCTTTCAATAAGGTGCTTTATCCCATTTTCAATACTCCTAAAATCATGATCCCCCTCCGGCTGCATCAGCTCCTGAAGCGGGTTCAGATGCACGATTATTGCATCTGCTTTGATACTGCCGACCAGCAGATCGATTTTCGTTTTATCCAATCCGCCAATGAGCTGTGCACCACCGATATTGGCAGCGATAAAAGCATTGGGGGCATACTCCCTGACCACCGAAAACGATTCAACCTGGGACGGATCCTCCAGCATGGCGCGCTGGCTTCCCACGCCAAAGGGCAGATCCATTTTTTCGCATACCCGGGCTATAACAGAGTTTACCGCACCGGCTTCGGTGTATCCGCCGGTCATCGAGGATATAAAGAGGGGAAAAGAAAATCTGTGTCCGAACAGTTCAGCCGAAAGATCCACTTCCGCGGGATTCACTTCAGGAAGTGCATTATGAATAAAATCATAGCGTTCAAATCCGGCTGTCTTTCGGTAGAACACATCTTCCTTTGCCGTAAGCTCAACATGATCTTTTTTACGCTGCTGGATGGACATTTTCAGAGTTAAGGTTGGGGTTGAGGTTGAGGCTCAGGTTGAGATTGAGGTTTTTACGTAGTCTCGGGACGGCGACCTGCACGCAGCGGGTTACGGGTAGTTTGAAAAAAATTTCTTAGATCACAAATCGCACATCGCCAGTCACCACTTTTCACTTTTGCCTTCTGCCCTCTGCCTTCTCACTCTTCAAGCCTCAAGCCTCAAGCCTCAAGACTATCCTCAAATCATGTACGATCCGCCGTTGATATGGAAAGTGGAGCCGGTCATGTGCCGCACTTCTCCCCTGCACAGAAAGGCTGCCAATGCGGCCACTTCTTCTGGCTGGGTAACTTCATCGAATGCGGAGTTTTTCGTAAGTGCTTCTTCTCCCAGAATTTTTATCGATTCACGGGCCATATCTGTTTCAATAAAGCCGGGTGCGATGGTATAGGCTACCACTCCTTTACTGCTGAAATCCCTGGCAATACTTTTGGTCATGGCGGTCATGCCGGCTTTTGAGGCAGCATATGCAGCGAACTCCTGGGTGTCTCCCCTGTACGCGGCCCTTGAGGCAATATTGATAATAATACCCTTGCTTCCATGTTTAAAGTGCCGGTTAACAAACCACTTTGAGAGCAGCGCAGCCGACCTGAGATTTACATTCATGGTGCGGTCCCACACAGTAAGCCATTCGTCATCCTGCAGTGAAAAGTCTGCCTCGCTGAATATTCCCGCATTATTGATCAGCACATCCGGCACGCTATTGAAGAACAACGGCTTCAGCTCTCTTTGCGTGTGATCCTGGGAATTGAGATCCACCTTAAGGCCTGTAAACGCAGAATTCCGGTGCAGGTCTTCAGGAAAAGGTGTTTGATGATGTGTGCCCGTAACCAGAAATTTTTCGGAAAGAAGTTTCCGGGCGATGGCAAGCCCGATTCCCTTTGAGCTGCCTGTAATCAGAACATGTTTCATGCTGGTAATTAATTAATCTGAGACCGTATGATGTTTTTTTTAAAATAGGATCTGGTCCGGTCAATTTCTTAAAAAAAAAGGCCGGACAGTAGAATATCTGCATCCGGCCTCATTTTGCACAGAAAATATTTTGGCTTGATTTATCTCCACCCTGCCCGGTCCATCAAACGAATGGCTGCGGGATTATTTTCGCCATAGTATGTTACATTGATTGCATCGCTTTCATAATCCCCGAATTCGCCCAGTACACCCGGCAGCTCCACAGAGTCGAGGATAGGGAATTCATTATTCGCAACGGCAAAGATCATTTGCGCCTCTTCGGTTGCTAAATATTCCAGGAATCTGACGGCGTTCTCCATATTGGGAGAGTTCACGGCGATGCCTGCACCGCTGATATTGACGTGCGCTCCGCCGTATTCAGCCGGAGGGAAATACATGCTAACCTGTTCAGCCACTTCCTGGTCTTCCGTATCTTCCGACTGCATCAGCCTGGCCAGGTAATAGTGATTAACAACCGTAATGTCACACAAGCCCGCTGCAACAGCACGGATCTGATCGGTATCGCCGCCCTGCGGGTCTCGTGCAAAATTATTCACCAGTCCGCGTGCCCACTCTTCCGTGGCTTCTTCTCCCCGGCTTTCGATGAGCGATGCAACCAGCGATTGATTGTATATATTATTTGATGAGCGAATGCAGATACGTCCTTCCCATTCAGGCTCCGCAAGCTGCCAGTATCCCTGCAGCTCTTCGGGGTTCACCGCATCTCGATTGTACACAATTCCGCGTACACGCTCAGACAGGCCTACCCAGTACCCGTCCTCGTCCCGCATCTCGGCTGGAATCCGTTCATTCAGCGTTTCTGAACCGTGAGGTTGAAGCACATCCGCTTCCTTGGCTCTCCAGAGCCGCCCAGCGTCCACGGTAATGACGACGTCTGCCGGACTGTTTACACCTTCATTACGGATTCTTTCAATCAGTTCATCGCTCGTTCCTTCAATGAGGTTCACGGTTATGCCGGTCTGCTCCGTAAAATTGTCGTATAGCTCCGTATCGGTATCGTAATGGCGTGATGAGTAGATATTAACCTCTTCCTGGCCGGTACAGTTCATCAGAAAGAGAGATGTCAAAAACAGATATATCAGCTTTTTAAGCATTGATTTTATTTTCTTTCAATTTGGGATTTAATTTAGACCCATTCTAAATAAAATCTGCCTCAGAATCAACGCTGAAAATTTTCAGATTGCATAAGGGAATTGCCTGGCCCGGTGAACAATAATGAGCAGTAACTCTCTGTGTCGCAGTGGAAATCAGAATCACTTGCTGAAGAAGCAGATACTATTCCTGATGCAGTAACGAGCCTCAACCAATCATGAACGCAAAGAAAAACAGTCCGGATAGAACATCCGCCATGGGAATGCTCTTCCGGAACTGATTCTTTGTCAACACCCTGAATCGGTGCGTAAACTTGGTTTAAAGCTGCATACTATGCATCAGCCGTTTCCAGGGTTTCTTCCATTACGCGTTTCTGCACATCGTGGGGCACCTGCGTGTAGCTGTGGAATGCACGCGTGTAGGTTGCACTGCCCTGCGTCATCGATTTGAGCCTTGTGGTATAATGATCGAGTTCCTGAAGCGGAACCTGCGCTTTGATCTTCTGGATGGACCCTTCCGAGTCCATTCCCTGTATTTGTCCGCGCCTTGAACTAAGATCACTGAGTACATCCCCCATATAATCTGCCGGAAGCGTCACCTCGATTTCATAGGTGGGTTCAAGCAGCTGCGGTGATGCGTTGAGGAAGCCCTCCTTGAATGCCATTAGACCTGCCGTCTTAAATGCCGCTTCGTTCGAATCAACCGAATGCATTGAACCGTCATAAACGGAAACACGGATATCACGAGCCCGGCAACCGCTCATCGGCCCGTTCGCCATCTTCTCCATCACCCCTTTCAAAATAGCCGGCAAAAAACGGTTGTCGATTACGCCACCTACAATACAGTTTTGGAATACCAGCTTGCCTCCCCACTCCAGGTCGATCTCCTGAACTCCGCGTACATTGAGATCGCTGCGTTCCGGCATTCCTTCATACCATGGCTCTATCGACAGGTACACTTCTGCATACTGTCCCGCACCGCCGCTCTGTTTTTTGTGCTTGTAATGCGCGTCAACCTTTTTGGTAATGGTTTCCCTGTATGGAATTTTTGGCGTTACAAATTCAACATCCAGCTTGAACCGCTCTTTCAGCTGATGGTGTATCACACCAAGATGTTCCTCGCCCAAACCGTGCAGAATGGTTTGCTGGAGCTCCTGGCTCTGTTCGACCTTCACGGACGGATCTTCCTTTTCAATTTGATGCAGCGCATTGGCCAGCTTATCCTCTTCTCCTTCATTGGTCACTTTCAGCGCTACACGTATGGTCGTATCGGGATATTCAACCGGAGCAAATTCGAGTTCGGTACCTTTCTCAGCCAGGGTATCACCTGAGTTTACATCCTTAAGCTTCACGGCTACTGCGATGTCTCCTGCGGAGACGCTGTTTACTTCCATTCGTTTTTCACCCTGATCCATATAAAGTGAACCGATACGGATGCTGTCGCCGGTTCGCTGATTGATCATTTCACTGCCATGAACTATTTCGCCTCCGGTTGCCTTGAAAAACGTGAGGTCGCCCACATGTGCCTCTGATGAAGTACGAAACACAAACATAGAGGGCGGTTTTTCCGGTGATATTCTGTGAGTGCCCCCATCCGCGAGTGAGAGTTCTCTCTGAAGCGGATCCGGAGTTACATTGCAAATGAAGCCCATCACGCGGCCGCTTCCCATATTTCTTTGCGCACAGGTACAAAAAAGAGGGAATATATCGCGATTATCCATGCTCAGCTTCAGTCCGTCCCTCATCTGGTATTCATCCAGTTCTCCGTTTTCAAAATAGAGGTCCAGCAGGGTCTCGTCATTCTCAGCTACGGCTTCTACCAGCTCATTGTGCAGCAGTTCAGCCTGTGCACGCTGTGAATCGGGGATCGGCAGCTTATCCGGCTTTCCACCGTCTTCCGGAAACTCATACATGGTCATCTTCAGTACATCGATGATGGCATGAAAGTCTTCGCCTTCACTGTAAGGGTACTGAACAACCGCCACACCCCTGCCAAAACGCTCTTTGGCCATGTCTACGGTTTTCTGGAAATTGGAATATTCGCTGTCCAGCTTATTAACCACCAGCATGGTGGGCATGTTTTTCTCCTCCGCCGCTTTCCAGTAAGCTTCAGTACCTACTTCCACGCCCGCCTCACTGTTAAGCAGCACCATGGCTGAATCGGCCACATGCAGTGAATCGGAGATTTGACCCCAGAAGTCGGGCGTGCCCGGTGTATCAAACAGGTTTACTTTGGTTCCCCGCCAATCCAGGTGCATGAGCGACCCGAATACGGATTTTTCTTTCTCCTTCTCTATGTCCCTGAAATCTGACACCGTGTTTCTGTTTTCAACCGAGCCGCGTTTGCGCATCATGCCCGACTCGTAAAGCATGGTTTCGGCCAGCGTGGTTTTGCCTGAGCCGGAGTGGCCGAGCAGCACAACATTGCGAATTTTTCCTGATGGGTAATTATTCATATACAACTCCTGTTTTTTTCCCGTTTAAATGCATCATCAAGTAGTTTAACCGGTTTGTTATTCTAAAATACCTGCCCTCTCAGGGCCTGTATCACAGAAAAGCCGGGAAAATCCATGCCTGCTTCATCTTCCCGGCAGAACCGTTCGACACTCGAATATCTGAAATCCTTTCTGAACTTCTCATCACTTCATTATCTTCCCCGTAATTTATAAGCCCTGACGATCAAATCAATATGAAAAATATTCTTTTACTGCAGACCGGGGGAACCATTGCCATGCATATTGATCAGGGCGAATCTGAACTCAACCCGGATCGTTGGGGTGAACTGCTCTGCAGGGAGATTCCCGAACTTGAAGACATTGCGCGCATTGAGATTCGAAAAGTCTTTTTTGAAGACAGCTCTGATATCAATCACACCCACTGGGCCACGCTTTGCAGAACCATTGCTGATCATTACGAGAATTATGACGGTTTTGTGGTTCTGCACGGCACCGATACCATGGCCTATACCGCTTCCGCACTGTCATTCGGCCTTCAGGGTCTTACAAAACCGGTTATCATGACCGGGAGCCAGGTTCCCATGAGCAATATCCGAAGCGATGCAAGAAGAAACCTGGTGAATGCCATTGAACTGGCCACGCACCCTATTCCGGAGGTGGCCGTCTGCTTCAACGATCATCTTTTCAGGGGAAACAGAAGCACCAAAATGAGTATCGGTGATTTTGATGCTTTCGCATCCCCGAACTTTCCACCCCTCGCCGAGATCGGCATTGACATACGCCTTGCCTCAAATCTGATTCGTTTATCAGAATCATCCCTGAGCTGTATGCCAGAATTCAGCGATTCGGTTGCTGTGATAAAACTGCATCCCAGCCTGAAACCCGACCTGCTGATGAGCATGGACTTTTCGGGTCTGCGCGCGGTGATTATTGAAGCTTTCGGCAGCGGCAACATGCCGATCAAGGGGCTTTACAATATGCTGCCCTTTATCGAACTATGCAGAAGTAAAAACATTCATGTAATCATCACATCGCAGGCATCACATGATTCCGTGGATCTGAGTCTCTATCGCAGCGGCAGGGAAGCGCAGAAACTGGGCGCAATCGGTGCCGGCGACATGACCATGGAGGCGGCTGTAACCAAATCAATGCACCTTCTGTCATTCGCTCTTGCAGAGAACGATTTCAAATTGCAATTTGAGAGAAGCATTGCCGGAGAACGCAGCTGACCAATCAAACCAACCTGCCTATGTTTTTTATTTTTGATGTTGAAACCATACCCGATTTTGAATTCGTCCGGCAGGTGATGAACGATTCCGAGACCGGTGAAGATGATCTGCTTCTGAACGCATCAGAGCAGCTTGCACGAAACACGAGCGGATTTCTTCCTCCCATGTACCACAGAATGGTTTCCTGGGTTGGCCTGTGGGTAGAAAACGATGGAAGTCCGGTTCAAAAGACTTCATGGAACGGAGAAAACGAAAAAGAGGGGTTGAGCGCACTGTTCGACAGCCTTCTCACCTACAAGGATTTTGGACTGGTGCACCACAACGGGCGCGGCTTCGACCTCCCGCTCATCACCTATCGATCCATGAAATACAACATGCAGATGCCCCTCCGGCTCAGCCATTACGACATCCGCTACAGGTTCAGCAAAGCCAATGTGGACCTGATGGATGAGTTCAGCAACTACGGGGCCAGCTCCTATCCAAAACTGAAACATCTGGGCTATCTGATCGGGGTTCCTTTCAAGCAGACCGCAGAGGGAAATGAAGTGCTGGCCATGTACCGGGAGGGTAAACTGGAGGAAATTGAGCACTACTGCTACGAAGATGTAATGGCTACATACATCGTATGGCTGCGTATGAAGTACACCACAGGCGACATTTCAGAGGAAATTTTTACCAATCTGAATCAGCGCGCTCTTACCAAACTGAAAGATATTCAAAAGTCATGACATGATCGTCAGCACCCCCTGAATTTGTTTAAACAGGCATCACCCCCACCAGCAAAAAAATGATCGCAGCAGAATCAATTTCCAAAACGTTTGATCAAAAAGTGCTGGACTCCGTATCACTTCAAATCGATGAGGGCACATCGGTTGCACTGATCGGCCCCAGCGGCTGCGGCAAATCCACTCTTCTCAGAATTATCATGGGCCTCATTTCGGCGGATTCGGGCAGTGTAGAGGTGGGCGGAGATAGACTTACCGAGGAAAACAAGCTGCAGATTCGCAGGAAGATGGGATATGTTATCCAGCAGGGCGGGTTATTTCCGCATCTCACAGGCCGTGAAAATCTTACCGTTGTAACGCGGTATCTCGGCTGGAACCGGGAACGTGAAGAGGAACGGATCCATGAACTTTGCGAACTGACATCCATTGATCCATCTATTCTGTCAAGAAAACCGGAAAACCTGTCGGGCGGTCAGGCTCAGCGCGTAAGCCTTATGCGCGCACTCATGCTCGACCCGCCTGTACTGCTCATGGACGAGCCGCTTGGCTCCATCGATCCGCTCGTCCGGTTTGAACTGCAGAACGATCTTCAGCATATTTTTAAAGAGCTGGGCAAAACCGTTTTGCTGGTTACGCATGATCTGGGTGAAGCAGGATTCCTGGGAGATTCCATCGCATTGATGACTTCCGGCAGAATTGTCCAGCAGGGACCCATTGAGGATATCCTGAAGCATCCCGCCAATGATTTTGTGGAACGTTTTGTAAATGCGCAACGAAGTCCGCTGGAGAGGCTCTGATATGGTTCGAGCCTTCTTTTTAACTCTTTTTATGTGCATCGCGGTCACTTTCGGCCTGAACACCATCTTGCAGGCACAGCAGCCGGTAAAAACAGGCACAAAAGCGTTTACCGAATCTGTTATACTGGGAGAAATGATCCGTCAGTCGATCGAAGCGGATGGAACGGATACAGAGATCTACAAACAGCTGGGAGGCACCCGGATTTTGTGGAGTGCCCTGGTCAGAGGCGAAATCGATATCTACCCTGACTATACCGGAACCATTACCGAAGAGATACTTGCCGACGAAGACATCCGCACTACCGGTGAATTATCAGCTGCATTAAACGAGTATGGAATCCGGATGAGTGAACCTCTCGGTTTCAACAATACCTATGCCCTTGGAATGAAGCGATCCCTCGCTCGCGAACTGGGCATACAGACCATCTCCGATTTGCGCGACCATCCTCAGCTGCGTTTCGGTTTCAGCAATGAATTTATGGATCGCAACGACGGCTGGCCCGGCCTTCGCGAAGCCTACAATCTGAGTCCGGCTCGCGTTGACGGCCTTGAGCACGCACTGGCTTATCGCGGACTGGATGAAGGAAGCATAGATGTGATCGATCTCTATTCAACCGATCCCGAAATTGAATACTATGATCTTCTTGTTCTGAGTGACGACCGGTCATTTTTCCCTGACTATGAGGCCGTTATACTGTATCGTATTGAAGTTCATGATCTTGTAGTAAATACAATAGAACGTTTAGAGGGAGCAATCAGCTCCGATGAGATGAGTTCATTGAACGCTGCCGTCAAACTGGATGGGGTGCCGGATGCCGTTGCTGCATCGGAATTTCTTGAAGAGACGTTTCAGATTGAATCGGACGTCGCAGTAAGCAGTTTCCGTGATCGACTTGCAAAGAATACTGCCGATCACCTCTACCTTGTTTTGATTTCGCTTTCGCTGGCCATTGCGATTGCCATTCCCATGGGAATACTGGCTGTAAAGATAAATATACTTGAAGGTGCCGTATTGGGGACAGTCGGGGTGATGCAGACCATTCCATCGCTTGCACTACTGGTATTTATGATACCTCTGTTTGGTATCGGGGCGCTGCCTGCCATGGCGGCCCTGTTTCTCTACAGCCTGCTCCCCATTGTCAGAAATACGCACTCCGGTATAAAAGAAATACCACTACCCATCCTGGAATCTGCACGGGCACTGGGCTTGCCTGAAAGGGTGATCCTGCGCAGGATTGAGATCCCCCTTGCTCTGCCGTCTATATTGGCAGGTATCAAGACATCTGCGGTCATCAATGTGGGAGTGGCTACGCTGGGTGCGCTGATTGGTGCGGGCGGCTACGGTCAGCCAATTTTGACAGGCATAAGGCTCGACAATATCCAGCTTATTCTGGAAGGGGCAGTTCCCGCAGCTGTACTTGCATTGCTGGTTCAGGGAGTGTTTGATCTAATTGAAAAGAAAATCACCTGAGCAGCAGCGCATCATGCCGTAAACGATGGATTTTATTTATTCCGGGTCAATAGTCCAACCGTTACCGTAAATACGACCGACCCGATTATCGACCAGATCACCGGAAATGTGCTGTTCCCGATCTGAACGTTAAATAGGTCCGGCCAGCCAAGCTGGGTGCTGATCCACGACCCCAGAAGCGCACCGATAAATCCGACGACAATGGATACCACACACCCGCCGCGGGAAAAGCCTGCAATAGACTGACCGATGGACCCGCAAACGCCCGCAATAAAAAGCAGCAGCAAAAATTCAAGAAAAGTCATTGGGTTGATTGTTTATGATGTATTAATGATTAACCTGCTTATTTGTTGAACGGCACAGGCAATTTTCAATCGCCCATAACCACGCCTTCCCTTCGTGGGTCAGCACCGCCGTAGTATCCGTTTTTTGTCACTCTGATCGCCTGCAGGCCGCTTGTGAGCGGCGACTCATCCACCTCATGGCCCATAGCTCTCAGAGCTTCAATTAATGCCGGAGGAAACCTATCCTCTTCAAGTAGAGTCGGGCCGTTGTAATTCACGAAATTGGGAAGATCGATTGCCTGCTGGGGATTCAGGTTCCACTCAAACATACCTATCATGGTTTTTGCCGTATAGTGAATGATGGCTGCACCGCCCGGTGATCCCAGGCTGGCAATCAGCTCGCCTGATTCCCGGTCGAACACCAAAGTGGGACTCATACTTGACCGGGGCTGTTTTCCCCCCTGCACCCTGTTTGCAATCAGATTGCCGTCTTCATCAACCGGCGCCCTTGAAAAGTCGGTAAGTTCATTGTTAAGATGAAAACCGCCGGGCAGGCCCGTCCCGCCGTCGCTCATAATCCGGCTGCCGAATGCGCTCTCAATTGTGGTTGTCATCGACACCGCGTTGCCCTGCCTGTCGATAACGCTGATATGGCTTGTTCCGCTCTCAGGCTGTATCTCCATCATACCCGCCGTAGAGTACTCCTCCCTGGGATATCCGGGCTGAGCCGTATCCATGCTCTGCTCGCCGATAAGGGCGGCACGGGTTGCAAGGTAGTCCTCTTTTAGCAGGCTCTGCCAGTCACCGGCGGGTGCGTCAACATATAACGGGTCCGCAACGTATAGGGCGCGGTCAGCGTAGGCCAGTTTGGCTGATTCAAGATAAAAATGCAGCCACTCCACGGCAGGGAGACCGTTTATAAACGAGGACCCCTGGATTTCAAGGTGTTCCATGATTCCCAGCATCTGCATGATGGCCAGGTGCCCTGATGCGGGCGGCGGGAAGCCGCAAATCAGCCAGAGGCGCCACTCATTGCACATGGGTTCCACTTCAAATTCCCGATCCCTGTACACGCTTATATCCTCAACGGTCATTATACCCGGTCTGGGGTGTGAACGGACACGATTTACGATACTCTCAGCTGCTGCTCCGGTGTAGAAAGCCTCCGGGCCTTCATCCGCAATTTTCTGAAGCAGCTGTGCCAATGCCGGATTTTTCAGAAGGTTTCCGACGGGCAGCGCTTCTCCGTTCTCATCATAATACAGATCCCTGGCAATCGAATCCTGCCGGAGCGCTTCGTCTGCCTCAAGCAATCCGTGCAGCCTGGGACTCACATGAAACCCATCGCGCGCAAGCGTTATAGCAGGTTTAAACAGCTCTTGCCACGGCAGAATGCCCTGCTCCTGATGTGCATGGTAAAGCATCGCCACCGTACCGGGTATTCCCGGGGAGAGTCCGCTTCGTACCGCCTCGGAATATGACAGCGGATTCCCGTTTTCGTCCAGAAAATATGTCTCATCTGCCGAAGCGGGTGCAGTTTCGCGTCCGTTGTAGGCTTTCAGTTCGTTACCGTCCCAGTTAAGCAGAAAAGCTCCGCCGCCAATGCCGCTCGACTGCGGTTCAACCAGCGTAAGCACCATTTGAATTGCAATTGCCGCATCCACTGCCGAACCGCCTGCATTGATAACCTGGTAACCTGCATCGGTTGCGAGTGGATTGGCGGCGGCTACGGCAAACTCTGTTGTCTCCCAGCCCGGTTTCGGATTGTACCCGCTGGGCAGCTCCGGCTGGGGCGGTACCGAGTAGGTAATTCCCGATGAGTCCGGAGTACCCGCGCAACCGGTGAAACAAAAAAGGGCTCCAAGTAGTGAAACAATCAGGGAAACGGTGCGGAAAAGGGTTCTCATCAGGCGAAAGAAGTTGCTTTAGTTAGCAGGTTCGTGACAGATCGTTATAGCCTGATGCAATAGAGCATGAGTTAAAACATTGTGCATTCGGCCGTTAATCAAAAAGGAATCAACGGTAATGTAAGAAAGGCTTTTAATGCTTATCAAGCCGGAACTGGTGAGATTCGGCCAGCCGATCACGGCCAGGCCTGCCATGGAATGCGAATTAGTATCAGAATAAGCCCAAGTGTGTAGTAGAGAATCACCGTTTTAAAGCGCCGTGCATCATCGCCCGGTTTTTTGGCCTTGATGTAGCCCACAGAGATCAGCACGATGGCGATGATCATGGTAAGCGGATGTTCAAGCGCGTAGAGTCTGGCAACAGAGTCCGACATCACGTCACCCGAATATGCGCTCAGGCCCAGTGGTGAAAGCACAAAAAGTACCAGTCCGATCAGCAGCTGCAGGTGTGAGGCTATAAAACCCCCAAGTGCCACCTTTCTGACACCTTCCGTAAATGACTGCTTGGTTACAAACTTGAAAATTGAATAGAGTATTGAAAACAGAAGTACGCCGAGAAGCAGATATGCGAGATAGGAGTGCAGATGTTGAAATCCTGTGTACATGAGGCAGGGTTATTGTTTCCGGGCAATCCGGACATTCATGTTGACTATTCCGAATACAATGTATGTAAAAATTGCAGCACCGGAAACTACCCGTATTAACGATAATTACGGCGTTTTGTTTCCATGGGCGCTCATCTCACCAGTTCACGTGATCGGATGAGTACGTGGGGTTATCCGATACTATAAAGGTGAAGGTTGTGAATCAGTGTCAGGTATTCACCGGATCACGTGAGGTTATAATATGAAGGATATTATACAATCCTGTCCGGGTTGCTGTAGTCGGGAATCTCTCCCCTGTACCTGAAGATTCTCTTGATCCATTTTACGAGGCTTTCCGACTGGTTTTTGATATACCACTGATCGGCTGCGCGTCGTGCCCCAAGACCATAGCTGGGATAGGGATGGATCGTATCTGCAAATTCTCGAAGCGACACACCGTTGCGCATGGCCAGCGCATACTGTGAGATCATCTCACCCGCATGCGCTCCTGCGACCGATGCACCCAGAATCCTGCCGCTCCATTTTTTGGCATGTACTTTGATCAGCCCTTCCGGAACGCCGTCTGTAACCGCACGGTCGATCTTGCTGAAGGGGAAACGATAGGTTTCATAGGTCACCCCCTTATCCTTCAGCTCTTTTTCCGTTGCCCCAATCTGGCCTATTTCAGGATCCGTGTAGGTTACCCATGGAACATGCTTTTTGTCAATCTTCATCGGAACCTTAATCAGCGCATTAGAAGCAGCTACTTTTGCCATGTGCTCACACATATGGGTAAACTGATATCTGCCGGTAACATCGCCAACCGCATAAATGTGGGATTTATTGGTGCGGCATGCATCATTCACCGTGATTCCCGAGCTGTCGTATGTAACTCCGGCCGCGTCCAGGTTCAATGCGTCAATATTGGCTTTGCGGCCGGTTGCGAGAAGCACACTTTCTGCTGATATGGACTCTGCCTTTCCATCTGCTTCAAAATACACCGAGATGGAATCCCCCATCTGCTCTACGCGCTTCACTGCAGCATTCAGATGAAAAGTAACTCCCTCCTGTTCCATCTTCATTTTCAGAATATCACTCATCTCCCGGTCATCGTTTATCAGAATTCCGGGAGCCATATCCACCAGATGAACCTCCGTACCCAATCTCTGAAAGCTCTGCGACATTTCTGAACCGATAGGTCCCCCGCCCACAACAATCAATTTCCCGGGCAGGTTATCGATCTCAAAAAGGGATTCGTTTGTCAGGTACTTAACACCATCCAGACCGGGAATGGGTGGCACAAATGCCCTGGCACCGGTGCAAATAAAAATATACCTGGCGCTAAGGGTAGTGATCACCCCATTTTCGTCGGTAATTTGGACCGTATGATCGTCTGTAAAAGCGGCACTCCCAAAAACTACCTCAATACCCATCTCTTCAAATATCTCCGGGCGATCGGCATCCTCATAGATCTCCCTCCGTACGTTGTCAACATGTTTCATAACGCCGGCCGTATCTGTCTTCGCGGCATCCATGCGGAGTCCGTATTTTTCACCCTCGCGCATATGATGAATCACTGAAGCCGCCTTGATTAATGTTTTACTGGGAACGCAACCGGTCCAGGTACAGTCTCCCCCAAGCCTTTCTCTCTCAATCATTACGGTTTTGGCACCAAAATTTGCCGCAATTCCGGCTGTGGTCAGTCCTGCCGCCCCGCCTCCAATCACCATCGCATCATAGTCGTATTTCATTGTACTGTCTCTTCTTCTGTTTCCGTAATCCGTTTTTGAATTTTACTGTAGGTGCTCCATGCCCCGTAAAGCAGCATTCCGATTACCACAGCGTATACCCACCATGGAACATTCTCACCGGCAATCATCAGGTATACATACGCTGAAACAAAACATCCGGATGCACTTAATACAGGCAGAGCTATCGGCTTTTTCTTTTTGACGTTCCGAACAATCCAGGCTACCGAGATGGTAAAAAAGGGAATTGCACCAATATAGATTGCGCCAAAGATAAATGGGTTCACGCCATACTGATCGCCCAAACTCAAAAACCATTTACTAAACGCTTCAACCCATTCCATTTTTTCCTTGTTAATCAATCAGTATCGTTTTGCGGCCGGTATGTTACAAAAGATATTCTGTAATGTTTGTCACAAAACTGTGATTTAAGCTCTTGGTGGGATAAGAACAAAATTCATCGAAATGCTGAAACAATATTTAACGTTAATCTTTGTTGATGTGATAGGTCGTTAGTGTGTATATTCGTACATACTTTTTTACAGCAGACTCTGCCAT
This sequence comes from Rhodohalobacter mucosus, assembly GCF_003150675.1. Lineage (NCBI taxonomy): Bacteria > Pseudomonadati > Balneolota > Balneolia > Balneolales > Balneolaceae > Rhodohalobacter > Rhodohalobacter mucosus. Next base: position 53,497 of record NZ_QGGB01000004.1, read on the forward strand.
GGCATTCAAAATAAAGAACATATCGACTTTTTTTGTTCTGTTATTCATAACAGGCGTGCTCAGTGCGTCTTTTCACCTTCATGTGGATGAAGGGCACGCGGCAGATTCTGAACCCCCACACTACGTACAAGACCACAATTTCTGTAGTCTTTGCGCTTCCCAGTTCACTTATTCCAAGGATCATGACCTGGAGTCGGAAACTGTATTTGAACCCGGAGAATTTGTTCCGGACTTACAGCCGGCAATCTTTGCGCCCCCTCTGGTCCTTCTGCAGAATTATCGTGCTCCCCCTTTTTTGAGCTGATTTACTCTCCTTACCCATCAAATTAACTCAAATCTACTGAAAACAGATCAAAAACCGTTCTGGATGCAGAAACGGCTTTTGTCCCAACATTTTTCTGTTCAACACTATAATTCTGAGAATTATGAAATTTTATCGTTTACAATCACTTATTCTTTTCACAGTACTATTAAGCCTTTCCTTGCTGTTTGCCTCGTGCGAAAACAGTGCATCCGTCGAAGAAGAAGAACACTCCGATCCATTTGGCGTGGCTCTGATTCTGAACGGAGTTGAAATTGCCAAACAGGAGAACGGAGTGGTGAGCTATGCGGAAGGTGATCACCTTGAACTGAAAGTAGGTGAGGAAACAAACCTCATTACTGTTCGATGGATCGCTGAAGATGGTGACCGTTTTGTTCCCGATGAAGCTGAAGGTTACGGCCTGCAGTGGGTAATTGACAATGAAGCCGTTACCGAAGTGGAACAACACGAAGAGGACGGTGCCTGGAGTTTCCACCTTGTAGGAACCGGAACGGGTGAAACCGAGATTCGTTTTGAACTTTTTCACAACGATCATTCCGACTTTACCAGCCTTCCCTTCGAAGTACACGTAGAAGAAGCCGTATCCGGTATGGAGCTAAGGGATGATACCGGTTCTGCCGTTGTAACCGTCGATTCCGAAGGTAATGTAACCGGATCCATTGATGTGGCTTCAGGCAGTCAGGCCGGTCCATTTACACTCGTTTTCTTCGATGACCAGGGAGGCGAGCTCGACACCAGTTCTGAGTATGAGCTTGAATGGCATACAACCGGTACGGAGTTTGCAACGATCACCGCTGACACAAACAATCCGTTTTCCATAATGGTTGACGGTGTAACTGCCGGTCAGGCAGAAGTTCACTTTGAGCTGATCAAGGGCCATAGTGAAGATGGAGGTGATGATCACGACCACGATCACGAAACCGTGGTATATGAATCACCTGACATTGCCGTAAATGTAAATTAATTTAACCCGGGGAACAGTCAGGCAAGCTGTTCCCCTTTTTAGTTTCCCTGAGCCGGCATTTTACATGATCTACTTATACAGACTGCTGCTGATATCACTCTTTTTCTTTCCTGCCATTTTGCAGGCACAATTCAGGGGTTTAGTGCATGACGCACAGACGCGTGAACCTGTTCCTTTCGCCTATGTACACCTGGCAGAGATCAACCGTACAGCAACTGCCGACAAAGAAGGGCTTTTCTTTTTTCAGAACGTGCCTCCGGGCACCTATACCCTTTCAATTCACAGAATTGGTTACAAAACCTACACATCGCAGATTCGCGTTGAAGATGAAACCGGCATGACCGAACCGGATCTTTTTCTGCTTACGCCTGAAAGTGTGGTGAGTGAGGAAATTACCGTAACGGGTCAGGCCGAAGAGGTAGCCGGATCAAGATTACAGCATGCATCATCCAAAATTATCGGTGAAAACCTGCGAAGAAATCTGGGCAGCACACTTGCAGAAACCATGAAAAACGAGCCGGGTTTCAATGAACGCAGCCTGGGGCCGGCTCCCGGCAGACCCGTGATCCGCGGTTTGGGCGACGAGCGTGTGCTTATTCTTCAGGACGGTGAACGCACAGGTGATGTTTCATCGCAATCAGCCGATCACGCCGTTAGCGTGGATCCGATGGGTGCCGAAGAGATTGAGATTGCGCGCGGTCCGGCTGCCCTGGCCTACGGTGCCAATGCAATCGGGGGAGTTATCAATGTTGTTAAAAATCAGATATCCACATCTGTACCAAGTGATTTTAGCGGTACCCTTTCGCTTCTCGGGCAAACCGTAAACAGTGAGGCAGCCGCCTCGGTTGACGCTTCCATACCTTACCGCGACTGGGTAGTTAACCTGGACCTGAACGGTAAAAACGGTACCGACTACTCTGCTCCCGGAGAAACCATTACCAATTCATATCTGAAAAATTCACAGAATACGATCGGAATCAGCCGGGTTGGAAACAGCGGATATGTTGGGGCTTCAGCCTCCTATTACGTTTCCCGATATGGAATCCCACCCGATCCAAACGGCGGGCATCCGAACGGTGTGGATATTGAGATGGATAAGCTGCAGTTTGATGTGAGAGCTGAACGTATTTTCAGAAATTCTTTCATCAGCCTTCTAGAAGCGCGATACTCTTTTGTCAATTATGATCATTCCGAAATAGAGTCGAACGGAACACTGGGAACCCGGTTTGGCAACCTTAGCACGAATGTATCGCTGAAAGGGCATAATCGCAGCTGGTGGATTTTTGACAACGGTTCATTCGGGCTCTGGGGTGAGCTCCTCGACTATGCCGTAATTGGTGCTCGCACACCTGAATCAAACCAGTATTCGGGGGCAGCCTATATGATTCAGGAAGGCAATTCGGGAAACCTTCACTATGAAGTGGGAACCCGTTTCGAATATGTGCTATCAAAACCTGATGAGCAGAGAGTATCGCCCAGGATCGGGCTGATCGAGCAGCGCGAATTTGCCGCACTTGCCACATCTGCTTCACTGATTTACGGACTTACGAATACCGTTTTCCTGGGAACTACCGCCATTCACTCGTTCCGCCCACCATCGCTGGAAGAGCTCTATTCCGAGGGGCCTCATCTGGCTGCATACAGTTTTGAAATAGGCAATCCGCAGCTGGATGCTGAAAGAGGCCTTGGGCTTGAGCTCTTTTTGCGGCATAACTCAAACAGATTTCAGGCACAGCTTACGGGCTACAGCAACCTATTTTCCAATTATCTCTATGCACGCGATACCGGAGAACAGAGTATCTCCGACCCTTCCCTGAACAACTATCAGTTTGTGGGTGAAGAAGCACGATTTTTGGGTGTTGAATTTTCCGGAGAGGTGCGTATAACCCCAGGCCTTACAGCCGGGGGAATGCTCTCCTATACCTTTGCAGAACGAAACGTGAGTGAAGAGGAGCAGAATGTAACAGGCTTTACAGGTTCAACAAGGCCTCTGCCCATGATACCGCCCATCCAGGGGTCGCTGTTCGTGAGGCAGGAAATTGATAATTTTACCGTTTCCACCCGGTTTTCATCAACGGGCAGACAAACACGGGTTGGCGAATTTGAAACACCGACCGACGGATTCAATCTCCTGAATGCATCCGTACAGTACCGCTTTTCAACCTCCGGCTTACTGCACACTATCTCCCTTAGAGGCTCAAATCTGCTAAACACTACGTACCGTAATCACTTGTCCAGAATAAAAGAGGTGTTCCCGGCACCGGGCAGAAACGTTAGCTTACTTTACAGAGTGTATTTTTAACGCTGCTCTTTCTGTTCCGTTTCCACGCTGTCATTCAGCTCCTGCTCTTTCAACTCGGCCAGGCTTTCCGATTTCGACACAGTTGAGAGGTACAGAAACAGAATGAGATTCATAACTTTCCTCAGAGCACTCGAAACTAGAAGCATCCCCGCAACGGATGCCGTTGCCATGTTCAGCATTTTTGAGAGCTCTATGCCGACCCACATAAATACCAAATCACGGCTTGGCAGCAGGGGAATGCGGTTAACTACAATCACCACGGTCAGAAAGAGCAGCCATACGGAGATTGGGGTATCTGGAATAACAACGGCCCACTGCACAACAATCAGTCCGTGATGAATCAGGAATCGCGTCATATAGATTCCAAATATTACCAGGGCTTTTTTCAGGGGCAGGTCAAAAATATACTTTCTGAACTGCACGATAACCGCAACGATAAGCGCTAGAATAAAGACCGCTGCAGCAATGTAAATCCAGTCGATATCGCCAACAAGCTCTTCTATATCGATAAACCCGGTAAAGATCAGCACTCCCACCAGGGTAAAAGCAACCAGATTCGAGTTAATGGCGGAAAGGATGTTGTTATCGCGAATATTCTTCAGAATCTGTCTGTCGCCATCATCCAGAAATTTCCGCGCCTGCATAAAAAGAAAAAACTCTCCGGAGTAGCCTACTACCTCCTCATTGTACACCCGTTTCGTCATGAACAAACGAAACAGCTTCCATCTTTTTACAGGCCAGATCTGCCGGTAGATAAAAATTTCGGTGAAAGGGAGCGAAAAATAGAGGATGAAGAAGATCAGGTAAAATAGTGGCTCTCCCGGGAGCGAGCTCAGAACCTCCCTCCAGCCGATATCGGCAATCTGATAGATGATAATGCCGACTATAAATGCAATTACGAGCCTTCTGGTAAATTTCTTAACCCGTTTTCCACCCGGGCTGGCAGAAAATTCTTTCCAGGTGTCCCTGATTTTCTTTTTTGAAATCACTGGGTAAATGCAGGCATTTTGGGATCCTCGGTTTGTGTGCAGATACTCATATTGACTCGTGCAGTTATGAGTTCACCGCTTCTTTCTTTTTTTCATCAGCCGGACCGGTTTTCGGAAATGGTGCGTTCAGGTCAAATTCATCCTTTAGCAGAGTCTTGATTTTTCTGCGCTGCGCCCGGCTGAAGGTCTCCATGCCCTGAATACATACAAACCGTGCCTGTCTGTTTTTTATACGGCTCAGCTTAGCCTGCAGAATGGGATAGATATCCATCTCTCCGTTCAGCATCACCGATTCATCCTTTCTTTCCAGAATCGCGTTTCCATCCCTGATCTCAAGGTGATTGGCAAGATAAATACCCGAAAACTGTTCAGTGCTTCTGAACCGATACCGGATATTTTCTTCGAACAGCGACGGCTTTTTATTGAAAAATTCGACGAGTGTCTCCTTTCTTACAGGATGAGGAACATGCGGTGACATGTAGTACGATTCATAAAATCCGGCAAGCTGCGCAGATTTTATTTGAAAGAGAAGATTCATGGTTCGCGTGATACCAAGCACTTTTTTCATTGCCATGCTCAGCATATCATTCAGTTTTAGCCGAAAGGAACCATACTGCCTCACTTTCTTCCATTTCCCCCGAAGTACAACTTTGTCACCCCGGAAAAAATCCTCCGGCTTTACGGGTTGTGTGATTACAAAATCATCATTGAAATAGATAAACCGGTCAGACAGTCCCTTTATTCTCCAAAGCGCCGTTTCCAGTGTGCGGCTGTTGAAGGTAGGAATGGCCCACTCATATCCCTCAAGTATTTCCCGGTGATCCACAATTCGGATACGAAGCCGATTTCGCACCTCCTCGGTCAGAAAGTCGGGCACCTGGTCATCGGTAATGAGATAGATGTTGCGGATCCACGGAGCATGTTGCCTGATAGAGCGAATACAAAACTTTAGCTCTCCGTTATCAACAAAGCGGGTGCTGTCTCTGCCCGTAGGTATTTCAGACTGCTCCTTTCCCGTCTCAAGATGATATATCCTGTTACGCTTGCGCTGATGGGACTCATCGCTCCCGTCAACCCAGGTAATTACGGCGTCAATCTGTGGTACTTCGTTATTCATTTCAAGTGATACTCAAATACGGAATTAAGATTCCGGATTGGAAAAAACATTCGGTGCAATAACGTTCATTCCGTACAGAGAACAAATTTATGAAAAAAGCACAGTCTGTCGTCCCGGTTCGGATTCAGGTATTGACCGATGCAGCTCTCCGTAAACCGTCTGTTCATTCTATTGCCGGAGCCGCACTGTCCAATTTTTTGTCAGCGAACAATTTACAATTTATTCATGTAAAAAGCCTTTCCCGTGAGCTTACACCCTCAGGGTTTGCACATGCAGCCATATAACGATCCTGCAGGGCTCATCTGATGAAAGCGAAATGGAATGATGACCGAAGCATTTGATTTTTATCACGGAACAAACAGCAGGAATCATCTTACAAATCCATGGCTTAAATAGGATATAACTTAATGGCGCTGTCATCGTTATATTGTGCCAAAACATACCTGTGGCAAAATGCCTGAACACATTTTAATATCATTGAAGAAGCGGCTTTATCTTACATTTTTTCTACATCTGCTACTGCTTGGCGGGAATGCCTCGTATGCACAGATTGATAATCCGGAAGGCGGTCTCACGACCGTGCCGGATGAACTCATATGGGCCCAGACTCTGAGCGGGAGCCACTTCAATGAGTTCTGGAACTACCAGTTCTATTTCGATAACGGAATGAAAGCTCATATTCTGTTTTCCGTGGCCAATTTCGGGAGTCTCAAAGACCCCGTTAGCGGCGTTCGGTTCTCCATCCTGTATCCTGACGGCAGTACATATCACGTATCCCGCGAGTATCCCCTTCACATGCTGATTCAGGACAGGGAGACCCATATGTTCCGGCCGAGGCTGGAGAGGGAACTCTACTTTGTGGGAAAACTGCCTGATGAGCACAAGATAGTGATTGACACCCCGAAAGACGGGATTTCCTATCAGATAGAACTCACATTCACCAATATTGCCAGAGGATACAAATGGGCAGACGGAATGTTCGACATTCATAATGAAGAGATCGGTATTGTAACGCATATACCGTATGCGGAGGTTAGCGGATTCATTTCAGTGGACGGAGACCGAAGGCAGGTTGACGGTACCGGTTACATGGATCATACCTTCCAGAATCAGACCACAACGCGCCTCATGAACAGCGGCTACAGGTTTGTGAATCATACAGACAGCCGGAACTGGGACCTGCTCTATTTTCTTCTTCCCGCAGACAACCGCGGCCGGAGCACGGCTGGATACAGGCTTAAAAGTGAAAACGGCCGGGTGAGCGTGCAGGGAATTGAAGCAATCCAGGAGACTCACGACAGTGAAGCATTCGGAAAGTCCATTCCGCGTATTATGGAACTGGAACTTGAGAATGGCGGCAGCCTCAGGCTCTACCGTACCGAGGATGAGGAGCGATTTTCAGTACTATCCGAACTGAACTGGCTTGCCAGGCGTGCAGCCAAAAGCTTTCTTGGGGGTGAAGTCATCGATTTCAGGGGGGATGCCACCCTGCAGGAGCCTTCGAACCGCCCCAAGCAGGGACACTACAACTACTTTTTTGTTGAATAAAATGTGCGCCTTTTTAAAGTAGTGAAATTACATAACCGGAGTATGATTTCACTCAACGGCCCGGATGCTTGCGGTCATACCCGGATGAAATGAGCAGATATAAAGACCAAAGGCCTCTGCCAGTTCCGCGGTAAGTGTGAATGTGATGTTATTTCCATTCAGTTCTGCATCAACATCAGCATCATCGTCGAACCGGCCATCGGCTCCGCTCTGGCCGAGAAGCTTCTCTCCTTCACTGTTCCTGAAATCAAGCGGGTGGGATGCGGCCCCGCCGTTATTCACAAATGTAAAACGCTTGCCAATTTCGAGATCAATGGGAGAATTATTCTGATTAAGCATAGCACTGGCACCGTCTCCCTCTATAGCGGTAACCACATAAGCGTTCGATCCCACGTTATCCAACGTAATTGAAGCATCCTGAAAGACTGAGTCTGTATCGCCCGGATCAGTATCGGAATAGCCTGTTGAATTGCCGCTGCAGGAAATTAAAATAAGACAAAGACCTGCGCAGAGCGTAAAATTAAGGTATGCGTTGAGGGATCGTTTTAAATTGTTCATAAATGGTATTTTTTTGTTTGACCGGATGTTCTCATCTACGCAAATAAACGGACTATCGTTCAGGCCCCTTCCGATTGTGTTGAAATTTTTTTGCTAAAATGGCAGGACGATTTGGTGAGTTGAATCCACATAAGTCACCCTTCAAATAAAATAAAGGTTCAGAAGGGGCTTGGGATTGGGGAAACTGATTGGATAATCCATAAGGCGCGGGAGGACAGCACCTTCATAAAAAAATAAACCCCGGGACGATCAATCCCGGGGTCATATGCTTTAGGTTCAGCATAATAGGAGTGACTAGTTGACTAACCAGAGTGAGATTAGTGCTATGCTGTTACACTAAAAGAGAATTGGCGCGGTCAATCGTTACAAATTTTCTCATTTTTCTTTTCTTTTTTTCTGAAAAAACCAGCAGGAAACCCTATTCTTGCAATCACTGAATCCTTGCACAGTTCAATTGCAATGCATGTTTCCACTCATTTTCAATCACTAAGACGTTTATTTTTATGAAATCGATACTTGTACTGGCTATCACACTACTCTTCACCGTGCCTTTGTATGCTCAGATGCCGGACGCACCAGACAGAACAGAAGGTGAAGGACCTTACGACAGGCTGATATTAAGAGGATTAACCATGATCGACGGTTCAGGGTCTCCAGCTGTGGGACCGGTGGATATAGTGATTGAGGGCAATCGGATCGCACAAATCAGAAATGTAGGCTACCCGGGTGTTCCTATCAGCGACAGCAGACGTCCAGCCGCTCGGGAAGGCGATGTAGTGATGGACCTGGATGGAATGTACATCCTGCCCGGCTTTATTGATATGCATGCGCACACCGGAGGCTCCGCACAGGGTACCGTACCTGAATATGTCTATAAACTTTGGCTTGCACACGGCATCACTTCCATCCGCGAACCCGGATCGGGCAACGGTATGGACTGGACAATCAGGCACAAGGAAAAAAGCGATCGAAACGAAATTACCGCACCACGGATATTCGCCTACGTAACCTTTGGTCAGGGTGCACCCGGCGGAATCAATTCACCGGCCGAGGCCCGCGAGTGGGTGCAAATGATACATGAAAACGGTGCCGACGGCATTAAGTTCTTCGGTGCGCGGCCCGAGATCTGGGAAGCAGCCCTTGACGAAGCAGATAAACTGGATCTGGGCTCTATGGCACACCATGCTCAAACCAGAGTGGTATACGGGAATGTTGCCAGAACAGCGGAGCTTGGCCTTCGCGGCATGACCCATTGGTACGGCCTTCCGGAAGCGCTGTTTACCGACCGCGTAATTCAGGATTACCCTCTTGATTACAACTACAGTGACGAACAGCATCGTTTTGAGGAAGCCGGCAGGCTATGGGCACAGGCTGCGCCGCCCGGGTCGGCGCGGTGGAATACACTGATGAACGAACTGATCAAGCTCGACTTTGAAATAAATCCTACGTTTACCATTTATGAAGCCAGCCGCGATCTGATGCGGGCACGAAGGGCGGAATGGCACGAAACCTACACCCTGCCCTCGCTCTGGGAGTTCTACAGCCCCGACAGACGGGCACATGGCTCTTATTGGTTCAATTGGGGAACCGAGCAGGAGGTGGCCTGGAAGCAGAATTATCATTTATGGATGCAGTTCATCAACGAGTACAAGAACCGCGGCGGTCTTGTTACGGTGGGTTCCGATGCAGGCTACATCTACAAGCTCTATGGATTCGACTATATCCGCGAGATGGAGCTCTTCCGTGAAGCCGGATTCCATCCGCTTGAAATTTTTATGTCGGCGTCACTTAACGGAGCCAAAGTTCTTGGAGTGGATCACGAACTTGGAACCATCGAGGTCGGAAAACTGGCCGATCTGGTGATAGTGGATGAAAACCCGCAGGAGAACCTGAAGGTACTCTACGGAACCGGCGCCATCCGGGTCAACGAAAACAATGAAGCGGTTCGGGTTGGCGGGGTTCGATACACCATTAAAGACGGTATTGTGTACGACGCAAAAGAGCTGCTCAGGGATGTGGCGGATTATGTGGAACAGGTAAAGGCTGAAACAGGTTATGAAATCAAACAACCCGGAATGTAGATACCCGGGATCATTCCTGCAGCAATTAGGTAAGATTTGCAGAAATTACTCATTCATATTATCAAAACGTATTTAATCTGATCCCTTTATGAAAAAATTGATACTAACGGTATTTCTCACAACATCGCTTCTCATTCTGGCAGAACAGGGAATGGCACAGGACAGAAACTTCGGAATCGGTGCGCAGGTAACTAGCCCAGCCGGCATCACCATGAAAGGCTGGGTATCTGAAACCGGGGCTCTTGCATCCGTCTTCAGTTTTAACCTCAGTGAAAACGCCTCCAGTTTCTATCTGCATCTCGACTATCAGGATCATAAAATCTATGATGACCTGAACTGGGAATTTGGGTACCTCTCCTACTACTATGGCGGCGGTGTTCGCTATATCTGGAGGGAAATTGGCCTGGACGACTCCTTTTTTGCGCTTCGGCTGCCCGCAGGACTGAACGCAAACTTCACGGAACTTCCGGTTGAATTCTATATGGAAATTGCTCCAACATTTGAAGTTGTGCCAGACTTCAACTTTGGTTTTGCAGGCGGATTTGGGTTTCGCTACTTCCTGAACTGAGCTGGCCGTACCGATGACCATTCCCCAGTATGCCGATATCGAGGATGCCGCACGGCGAATAGCATCCATGATACACCGTACACCGGTTCTCACCTCCTCATACTTTAATGACGAAACCGGTGCGGAGCTCTTTTTTAAATGCGAAAACTTCCAGAAAGTAGGCGCCTTCAAATTTCGGGGAGCAAGCAATGCAATTGCAAAACTTCCCGATGAACAGGGAAGTAAAGGCATTGTAACACATTCATCCGGCAATCATGCACAGGCCGTGGCACTGGCCGCACGCATAAACGGCTACAAAGCTACTATTGTGATGCCTGAAAATGCACCGCGCGTAAAGGTGAACGCGGTGCGCGGTTACGGCGCTGAGGTTGTTTTCTGCGAACCCACAATTGAGGCGCGTTCCGAAACGGCACAGCGCGTGGTTTCTGAACTGGGTGCCACCTTCATCCACCCTTATAATCATCCAGATGTGATTGCGGGTCAGGGCACTTGCGCCCTGGAACTTCTGGAGGAGGTGCCCGAACTTGATGCGATCCTGGCTCCTGTCGGGGGCGGCGGCCTGATAAGCGGTACAGCAATTGCGGCCAAACACCTGAAACCCGGTATAAAGGTTTACGGAGCCGAACCGGAGCTGGCCGACGACGCGTACCGGTCTTTTCACTCAGGAAAAATAGAACCGGTTCTTCGAACCGACACGATTGCCGACGGCCTTCGCACCTCCCTTGGTGAGTTACCCTTTGAGATAATCCAAAACCATGTGGACGACATTCGCACCGTATCCGAGCAATCCATCATCCGCGACATGCGGGCCGTATGGGAACGGATGAAAATTATCATCGAGCCCTCCTGTTCAGTTCCGCTGGCTGTTATGAGAGATCAGGAAACAGACCTTACTGGCAAAAAGGTGGGCATTATCCTCACGGGAGGAAATGTGGACCTGGACAATCTTCCCTGGCAATGAAGCCCTCTCCTTTGACTCAGGAATAACTTTTTGCTTCCGTGTGCGTAGGCTCATACTCCTGTGCATGTCCGGCATTCGCAACTTTGGTTTACGATCCGTAGAAGGTAATATACAATTAGGCCGGGTTGCAATATTTCAGGGTAAAGCACTGTTTATGCATTGTATTTACATCAATATTCTTCAAACGTTGCAGATAAAATTAATCAGCCCCATGAAAAACCCGCTGAAGACGAAAAGTGTAGCACCTTATCGGAGCCAGAAATTTCGGTGAATCAAAAGGTTTTTATACCCGTTTGGGTTTTGAAGGAATCGGTCTGGGTGATGAAATTTGCCTCTTCAAACAGGGTGAATCGGCTATCTTTTTATTACAGGACTATTATGTTACAGACTGGGTCCATACACGTTTTTTGTCAACTATGAATCCCACTGAGGAAAAAATTCAGGAGTAATCATGAAGAGTGCAATCGCCATGTTTTTCTTTTCTTTCCTCTTTTTCACATTTTCCTCATGCGAAGATGATAATCCCGCCTCTTCAGATGATTTTGCATCCGAATGGATAAGATCTGCAGAAAACCCGGTGCTCAGGGATCTTATACCGGCTGAAAACTACGAGGGGGCCGGTGATCCTCATGTCTTTTTTGATGAAGACGGTTCACTCAAAATGATTTATTCAGGTGATGCAAACGGCGTTATTTCCATTAAGCTTGCTGAAGGTACCAGCCTTACGGAATGGGAAAAGAAAGGTGCACTGCTTTTTGAGGTCGGCCCTTCCGGAAAGGATATCAGCAAGGAGACCTCATTTTACAGAAAATCTTTCGATGGCAAACACCAGATTTACTACATCGGGTATGCGGATGAAGACAGCTATGAGGCGGAAATATATTTAGCCGAAGCGGATAATCTGACGGGACCTTACATGCAAATGGAAAACCCTGTGGTGCCGCGGGGTAACATTGCCGGAAAAGAGGTTTATCTGATGACTTCACCGAGCGTTGTGGAATACGAAGGCAAACTTTACATGACGTTTCTGGGCTGGAATGACTCTCCGGATAAAGTAACTGAAGTCTGGGTTCTGGGCGCAATCTCTGATGATGACGGGTATACGTGGACTGATTTCCAGGTTGTGGATACCAGAATTGGCATGGAAGGACAGGTTACAAAAGTAAGTGAGAATGAATTTGTTTCAGTAAGAACCGGGACATACGGAGACAGGGAAGCTATCTATTACGCCACATCCTCCAGCCCGTTTGGCCCCTGGGATGAGTCACCGCAACCCATTCTGGTTCAGGAAGATTCTTCATTGGAAAAAGATGAAATCATTGCACCTCAGATTACGATCGATCCGGTAACCGGCGAGGAGTATCTGTTTTATACCGGGGCTGATCACCAGTCTGGATGGTGGATAATGCTGGCAGAAAAGAGATGAAACGGCCCGGTTTCCCGATACATAACCCGTTGCATCCACGATTACGTGGTCTGAGCGGTTTTTTGTAGTTTCAATCTGGTCTTATATAATTAACGTGAGTTCCCCGAGGGGAGTACCGCCTTTAGGCGCAGAGGGGTGTTAGTAATGAAAATAATGCCAAAATTTAATTATTTGAGTCAAACCAAAGCTCAGCCCAAAAGGGATTTCTTACGTGACGGGTCATCCCCCCCGGGCTCTTGCGAGCCTTTCCCCCTTCTGCAATAGGGATCTCTTCGGGCAACTGACGTTAACTACCTAAAAGATGGATAAAATTATAAAATGGGGAATACTCGGCCCCGGCAACATCGCAACACTGTTTGCAGACGACCTTCAACTATCCGACCGTGCCATCCTTCAGGGCGTAGCTTCCCGGAATTTGGATAAAGCCAGGGATTTCAGCAGCACCTACCAATCTCATACATACTATGGATCGTACGAAGAACTGGCCGACGACCCGGATATAGATGTCATCTATATTGCAACTCCCCACCCCTTTCACTGTGAACAGACCCTGATGTGCCTTCAAAAAGGAAAATCGGTTTTGTGTGAAAAGCCGATGGGAATGAATGCAACAGAGATGAAAAGCATGTTTGCGGAAGCCAGGGCACGAAACCTGTTTCTGATGGAAGGCATGTGGACCCGGTTTATTCCGGCCACAAAAAAACTTCTTCAGCTTCTGAACGAAGATGCCATAGGCGAACTGCTTTTCATGCGCGCAGATTTTGGTTTTAAATCCGACGCCGGACCTGAGAGCCGCCTGTTCAAGAAATCACTCGGAGGAGGTTCACTGCTGGATATCGGCATTTACCCGGTATATCTTAGTCTTCTGGCCTTTGGGCTGCCGCATGAGATCAAGGCGATGGCACGCATGACTAAATCCGGTGTCGACAGCTACTGCTCCATGCTGTTTGGGTATGCAGATGGAGCAAAAGCGGTCCTTGAATCAACATTTGAAGCTGAAACTCCCACTGAAGCGACACTCTTCGGAAGCCGGGGATCCATAAAACTTCAAAGCCGGTTTCACCACTCTGAGAACATCACCATAACCCTGAACGGGGAAGAGCAGAATCTGAAACTACCCTACAGGGGAAACGGATATTTCCATGAGATCGAAGAGGTAAATGACTGCCTGCTCAACAAGAAAACAGAGAGTTCAAATTACCCATTGCAAACAAGCCTGGATCTGATTACCGTTCTGGATCACGTAAGAGATGAGATCTCACTGTCGTACAATTCATAACGTGTCTTTATTTTAACAAATCGGGTGAGATCTCCATCATTCAACCATCCGCCACAGTAAATGTTCAATTTGCTGTGATCCCGAACTTAATTCAATCAATACCATAAAATTGGGGTTCGTTAAACGAAATATAGAAATGGAAGGGTATCTGGACTCCCTGAATACAGAGTGGCGGCTTCTTTCCGACTCAGAATACAGGCACATGCTCCAATCCCTGAACAGCTTTATGGATCAGGGCGCCTTCTCACTGTTCGAGGGTGAGCGCGCATACGCAGCATTCGTGGAGCGCCTTCCGCTGTACGGGTATTTGTTCAGTGCTCCCGAACACGAATACTTTTCAGCCAATGAAAGCGGCGGATCGGCCGTCACATTCGGTTATGAAATAAGAAATTTGTCGGGAGTGGACAGAGAGAGAATCAACTCAATTGAATGCGTAATCTCAGACAGTGAGATGTCGTTTTGCGCTGCATTCCATCATGAGTGGGAATCACTTGTACCCGAACAGTTTTTTGACCTCCACACCGGTTCAGAGAACTGAAAAGGCACACACTGAACCGCTATGCCGGACTCATCCACTGAATGGAGTAAAAAGAGTACGTTTCCAATCGATGGCCTGCAGGCAGACGGTCACATCATGGTATCTTCTTTTCTCGCTTTAAAATAGCTGATACCACCCGTTATTAGAACCAGCAAACCAATCCATGGCGCCCAGCTAACCGTTGACGAAGCGGAGTCCGGTTCAGAAAAAAATGAATAAAGAATAAAAAATATCCCCGCGAGCAATATTACGATCCCTGTTACTTTCATATACCCTCCGTTTATTTGATTTACCACGCTGCTCTTCTAAAATACTTTAAAAAAATCTGTCTCCATAATTAAGTGTGATTGCGCCGGATGGCAGAATAGGTACGCCGGTTAACGATCCGGCATTGCAGCCATGTCTTTATCTCCCGATCCTGTTCCGAGTCGCGTTTCGCATTAAAGATACCGATCAAGATTTTTGACGCTACGGCATATCTGCCGGAGCATTGAATCGATTCTGCTGATTCAGAATGATTTTGTATACTTTTATCTCTCAAACCGTACTGTAACCCCAATGTATCCGACATGACTTACAGAAGCATTTTGGTGTCGCTCATTACATTAACCTTTATCCTGTCATCCTGCGGTGAAACGGCAACGGAGCATCCCTTCGAAGCCTATGTAACCGACCCGCATCCCTCCTACAGTTACGAGCTGCAGTCAACGATTGAAGGAAGCTCCCATACCACCTATGTGATACGAATGGTGTCGCAGGAGTGGCTGACTGAAGAGATTGTGGATGAAACGGAGTGGCGGCACTGGCTTACCGTTGTTGTACCAAATAATATTGAGCATCAAACATCGCTGCTCATGATTGGCGGCGGTTCTCATAATGATGAACCTCCTGCTGAAGCGCCCTCCATTGTGCTTGAAGCGGCACTTGCAACCGGCTCAGTTACAGCTCATTTGGACAATGTTCCCGCTCAGCCGCTCACATTCATCGACGATGCAAACAGAGAGCGTTATGAAGATGACATCATCGCCTACGGCTGGCGGATGTTTCTGACCGGAGGAGCAATGGACGAAGACGCCGCCTGGCTCAGCCGGCTGCCGATGACCGCAGCCGCCATGAGGGCCATGGATACCGTTGAGGATTTTACCCTGTCTGAGCTGGGATTGACGGTGAACGACTTTGTGGTTACAGGCGCATCAAAGCGGGGTTGGACTGCCTGGACAACCGCCATTTTTGATAACAGGGTGGTTGCTATTGTTCCTGCCGTAATTGACCTCCTCAATCTGGAGTCCTCTTTTGAACATCATTGGAGAGCCTACGGCGAATGGTCGCCCGCGATAGAGGAGTACGA
The DNA here is from genome assembly GCF_003150675.1 of Rhodohalobacter mucosus. Classification (NCBI taxonomy): domain Bacteria; kingdom Pseudomonadati; phylum Balneolota; class Balneolia; order Balneolales; family Balneolaceae; genus Rhodohalobacter; species Rhodohalobacter mucosus. The sequence continues at coordinate 69,498 of NZ_QGGB01000004.1, forward strand.
AGAGGAACAAATCATGTTATGGCAGGAATCGAAGGAGTATGCACGGCTGGCTGACATTGTGGACCCGTACTCATATCTCGACAGTCTCCGCATGCCCAAATACATAATCAATGCCGCCAGCGACGAATTTTTTCTTCCTGACTCCTGGCAATTTTACTGGCACGATCTGCCCGGCAGAAAACATCTGCGCTATATTCCAAACACAGGTCACTCACTGAGCGGCACCGATATGCACGAAGGCCTGATTGCTTTTTACAGCTCCATATTGAACAGAAGTGAACTGCCGCAGTTTGAGTGGTCTGCAACAAACGATCAGCTTACAGTGCGATACGATCCGGCCAACCCGCCCGACCGCCTGCGTCTCTGGAATGCTCACAACCCGGAAGGACGCGATTTCAGGCTGTATGTGATCGACCGGATCTGGATGGCCCGTGAACTTGATATTGAGCAGGACGGTGAGGTAACCGTTATGCTCGATCACCCCTCAAGCGGGTTTACCGCCTGGTTTGTGGAAGCGGAATTTAACTCGGACAGCGCGTATCCCTTTACAGAAACCTCCGGGGTGGTGGTTACTCCGGATATCTACCCATACGAATCCTTCGAAGCTGAAAACCCGTTAGGAACCCCGCCGGATACTGCAGGATACGCTGAATGATTCTCTCCGGATATTCCTTTTTTATTGATGAATTCTGAATCAGACCGTTTTTGATGAACATTGTATCCCTGCTGCCTTCAGTCACTGAAATCGTATGCTCACTGGGCCTGCGAAATGCATTGGTTGGACGATCGCATGAGTGCGATTTTCCGGAAGACGTTTTATCGCTCCCTGCCGTCACAAAAACGTCATATCCGGAACAGCGGTCCGGCCGGGAAACAGACCAAACCGTTCGGGAAATAGTAAGCAGCGGACTGTCTCCCTTCGAAGCCGATCCGGATCTTCTCCGCAGGCTCGAGCCGGATATCATCATTACGCAGGATCACTGCGAGGTATGTGCCATTTCCATCGACAGGCTGAAAGCTGAAACGAAATCGTACCTGGAGAACGCTGACGTGGACCTGTTATCCGTATCTCCCTCATCCTTGCAGGAGATCATGGACTCGATAACCGATATAGGCCATGTGCTGAATGTGCCTGACAGAGCGGCTAACCTGGTTACTGAACTGAGTGAACGGCTCAATATCATCCGCCAAACAGTTCAGGGCGAACCGGAAAAAAGCGCGGTTACGCTTGAGTGGATATCCCCCCTGATGACTGCAGGTAACTGGGTTCCTGAGCTGATCGAAATTGCCGGAGGCGACGACTTAATCGGTATACCCGGAGACCATTCACCCTGGATCGATTTTGATGCCGTACGAGAGTCCGACCCGGACTATTTGCTCATCATGCCCTGCGGCTACAGCATTCAGGATACCATGAATGAGTTCGAAGCTCTTGAACGGACAGACGGCTGGGTGGACCTGAAGGCTGTACGCGAACAGCAGGTATATCTGCTTGACGGCAGTCAGTTTTTCAACCGGCCCGGCCCCCGGATCTACGACTCCGCACGGATACTGGCTGAAATATTCCATCCCAATCTATTTCAGCCGCTTTATAAAGGCACCGGCTGGATTCCGGCAGGGCATTCGGTTGCTGTACCGTAAACCCTGATTCACATTTCATCTCACCGTTACAACCGGATTATGGAGCACAGGGAAATTGCAGGAGTTTGCGATAAAGCACATGCGGTTTGCATCATTATGAAGTGAACGTGCTTTTTCAGTTCTGTCATCCTCAAGTATCAGCACTTTGGGATTCAGGAGTACGGATACAAAGCGTCCCGCCCCGTCTTCATCCTCAACCATCTCCCCCGTGGCCACGTCGCTGTACTCTAGTACGGTTATTCCGTTTGTTGAGCAAAGATGAAGATACCAGAGCATGTGACAGCCTGAGAGCGCCGAGAGAAACTGTTCCTCAGGATTGATGCGTGACGGATTGCCTCTAAAGGCCGGATCCGATGAGCAATGCTGGTCCGGTTTACCGTCGATTTGTACGGTAAAGTCCCTCCTGTAGCTTGCATACGAACGCGTTCCTTCTCCGTCATTTCCGGTCCAGACTGTCCTGATTCGGTACGAATGAATTCCCATCAGTGCAGGGCTACGGGTTTACCCGTACCTCTTGTACAAGAAATACCATGTCACCAATCTCACCGGTATCCAGTATGGATTCCATTCGCTCAATTTGCGGCTTCATCTGCTCTTCGATCATTTTGCGCTGAGCTTCCGGCATCTGCTCAAGTTGTTGCCGAAAGGCCTCCAGCCCTCTCCTTGCTTCCGCAATTTCTTCATCGGTAAACTCGGTTTCCATACCCGAAAACTGAAACGTAACCGTATGTGCAACCGGCAGGCCGCTGTGCATTTGGTAATCCTCCATCAGGATATCCACAATAAACTCTTTTCCTGAATCGTCTCCCTGAACAAACCGGAGTTTTCGCGCAATGAGTTCTTCCCTGTCGAGCCAGACGGTTGCAGACCGGACACTCATCTCCGCGGATGTGTCCTCAAACTCAATGTCGTCACTGACCAGTGTATTCAGCAAGTCCGCATCATCAATAAATACCCTGTACACTGAAAAATTATTGAACTGATCATTTTCAATGCTTTCAGCTCCGCTGATCAGAATGGGCAGCTGATCATCGAAGACTCCTGACAGCAAACCGGAATCAATTTCAGGATCTTCATTTTCAGGACGGAGCCATACTCTGCCGTTTTCACTCTGCTTTACATACCGCGTTGTCGATGCAGGTATGATGTTGTCTTGCGCCTCCACCGTAATTTCCACGGCCTCTATACCTGAAAGCCGATCGGCATTCATCTCAAGAATCATGTCCGCAAGCTGACCGGGAGCAGGCTGAGCGGCGGCCAACGCCGGTACGATGACAAGGTGGATAAAAAGAATTGAAACCGTCGTGATCCGTTTGAATGTTCTCATATGCCGCTTTGTTTTGTAAGTGTACAGCCTGATTTTACGAAATGTGTCTCTAAGTTTGAAATGATACGGCTGCACTATATTATCCGGTCAGGTCTCTTAAAGATAAGCAGCATGCAATGGCAGATGAAGATATTTTTTACGCTATGGCGGAGGAGGAACTGAATCAGTATCAGCACTTCTTTCTGTTTTCGGAGCGTGAGTTATTCAGAAAAGGCAAATACCGTGAGCTGGCAGAGAAGTCACTTCGCCAAACCCGTATTTTCGGAGCAATTGTATTTATCAATATTATCATCTTTTCTGTTATTAGCATTTTTCATTTTATTGACTTTGGAAATGATCAGACACTATCATCCCTTGTACTTGGTCTTTTGGGATGGGCCTTTGTCATCGCATCCACCTATTTCTACACCCGAAATATTCTTGAAAAGAAAAAGTGTATGGAAAGGGTTTTGAAACTGCTGAAAGCACGGGAACAGTATATTGGTTCCTGAACCGAAATAACTGCGATCAAGGATATTGCACTTAAAAAACGGAGCTATTATGAGAAAAATGATTTCAGTCGGATTGCTTGCAGGCGGGTTGTTGCTGCTGTACTTCGGATACCAGGATTATCAATCGTTCAGCTCTGAAGTGACGGAGTTTATTACCGGGTCTCCCGACAGTCAGGCCATGTGGATGATGATTGGGGGCACGGTTGCCGCAGTTGCGGGACTAGTTGGCCTCCTTCCCAGGGATAAAATTTAAAACCCTGCCTTAATTCAGCATAAAAATTGTATGCATCACGATCGTGACCAGATGAACACGGAAAACCGGAGATCATTATGGATATCCCTGATTTCCATTGCGGGCGGTGCCATTCTTGCCTGGCTGGGATACGGCTCGCTCGAACCAAGCACCGGCGATTCACTTCTGGATGCCGCTCTTGACGCGGAAAGCGTATGGCCGGTATTTATGGTTATACTGGGCTTTGCGCTGCTCGTATCCGGCATAACGGGGATGCTGCGCGGTAAATGACAGGAAAGAAGTCATTTCGCTTAATCAAGGCTGCTCTCCGTATAGGTTCCCATCTCCCTCAACAGGTCCCACCGGTACATACCGGCATCGTGACCGTCATCCCAGGTTATCTTGAGCGCATGATTTCCGATGGGCTGTGCCTTAACGATCTTGTAGCTGCGGGGCGGATCGACCCTGAAAAGTTCCGGTTCGAACCGGCCCATTTTATCGTGACCGCCCCTGCACGAAACGCATGGGCAGTTTTTTCGCAGGCCGAAAAGCGGAAAATTGGACGTCTCGCCGTCTTTCCATACAATTGTTAACTGCTGATCGGAATTACTGACATCTACGGATTTCGGTACGTATCTTGGATCCATCTGTTTTTTATACCTGAAAATTCTTAACTGCTGTTTGAAGCTAAAGATACACTCATTTCATGTGGATTTTCATCCTTTTTCTGGCTTTTGTGATGTTGGCAAGCGCTTTTGCGGGCAGCCGGAACTGGTTTACACTCGACCGCCTCACGCGGGAAAATGTGCTCAACGCTGCGCTGATTACCCTTCTTGTATTTACGCTTATGATGATAGCCTATGTGGCCGGCTTTTTTCCTCAAAGCATCGCAGCGCCGGTAATGATGACGCTATACACAATGATCAGTGGTTTTTTTGGCGGGTACGCAATTCGAATGTACAGAAACCGGAGCAGATCCGGCACCATACTCTATCAGCACCGATCATTCTGGATCGATCATGCCCCTAATTTACTTTCTGTGATTCTGCTGCTGTACGGACTTTACCGTACCGCGCTGCTTACGGACCAGCTTATCACGGGAATCAGGGTTACATCGGGCCTCTCGCTGATGGCCATCGGCCTCTTTATGTGGACCCTGAAGGCTGTTCCGGAGTTCAGATCTCTGGGAATACTGTTACTCGACCGCCATATTCACTGGAAACATGTAATTGCCTGGCACTGGAGCAGTGAGTCGATTGTAACCATTGAGTATATGGCGGAGGAACAGAGTAACGATCAACGCATCCGGCAGTTTTCTACGGCGATTCCGGATGAAGACCGCAAAGAGATCGAAGTGGTTCTGAAGTCAAAGATGGAAGAGTTCTCAGAGCAACGGCAAAATGTTCTCTTTCCGGATGATCCGGAGTGATACCCGCGGTCAGCGATGCTCCACCATTACACACCGGTTCTCTACATATTTGAAACCATTTTTCTCTGCCAGTTCTTTGGCTGAATCCGTACTTACATCAAGCTGTGTCCAGATAACGGGTTTCTCCCCCCTGTCTTTACTCCAGCTGATAATCTCTTCGACAACCTCATCCACATAGCGTTTATTCCTGAAAATATCGATAAGATCGATTGATATGTTCTCGGGAAGATCATCCAGTGAGGGATAACTCTGCCTGCCAAGCACCTCACTTTCGTTGGGGTTTACGGGGTAGATCGTAAACCCTGCGCTCATGAGATATTCTGCGATGTGATAGCTTGTGCGATTCGGGTTGGATGAACAGCCAATGACCGCTATCGTCTTCACATTGCTGAGCAACTCTTTAAGCTCGTCTGATGATCGTTTTTGAAAAGGATTCAAATTCTCAATTATCTATTAAAAAGGTTATATTTAAGCATTCAATATACTCGAAAATGAAAATAAAGGAACATTTTGTCTAAAGTAAAAGACGGCGATACCGTCAAAGTACACTATACAGGAACACTTGATAACGGAGAAGTTTTTGATACATCAGAAAACCGGGAACCTCTTGAGTTTACGCTCGGTCAGGGGCAGTTAATCCCTGGTTTTGAAAAAGCAGTGACCGGACTGGCTGTAGGAGACTCAACTACAGTCGATATTCCCAGCAAAGAAGCCTATGGCGATGTGCGGGAAGACCTGATCATTTCTGTGCCAAAATCACAGCTGCCTGATGATATAGAACCACAAGTTGGAATGCAGCTTCAGGTTAACCAGCCTGACGGCCAGCCGGTGCCGGTTCGCGTAACCGAAATCGGAGATGAAAACCTGACACTGGATGCGAATCATCCGCTTGCAGGCCAGGATCTCTCGTTTAAAATTGAAGTTGTTGACGTAGCCGGATAATTCATACGGGTACGATCATGATTCTGACCCGGCCTGATGCAACCTTGTATCAGACCGGGTTTTTTTATATCTGAGCCATGCATCATACCCTACCTGCCCATATTTGAATTGAATCGTGCGCTCACTTCAGCAACTGAGAACGCTTCCCGGTACTGTAATATCTGCCGCTGTAGTTACAGTACAGTTCTGAACACTGTTTACAGATCCTCACAACTTTACTGAATCATCAAAATTAACACTGAATCACCCTTTTTATCAGATGGCCAATTTCGATAAAAAAAGCACCGTAAGCATTACCTGTCCCATGGGCCTCGCTCCTTTCCTCACTGAAGAGGTGAAAGATCTTGGATTTGAACCGGTGACTGTTCGCGAAACAGGAGTTGAAATCGTGGCAAGCCTCACCGATTGCATGTTACTCAATTTCTGGCTGCGTACGGCACACCGTGTACACTATTTGCTGGAAGAGAAACCCATTAATCATCCCGATAAGCTTCGTAACTGGCTTAAGGTTTTTCCCTGGGAGGAGTGGATCCCAAACGACGGTTACCTGTCCGTTACCTCACGTATTGATCACCCCACCATCGAAAATGACCAGTTTGCAAACCTGGTAGTAAAAGATGCTATTGTTGACCGCATTCGCTTTAAAACCAACGAGCGGCCCGATAGCGGATCGGAGCTCTCAAAGACAGTCATTTTCCTTTTCTGGAACAAGGATATTGCAAGAATATTTATAGATACTTCGGGCGAATCATTGTCCCGCAGAAATTACCGAAGCAGTTCAGTGAGTGCGCCAATGCAGGAAACCCTTGCTGCGGGTATCATTTCCTCAACTACCTGGGAACCCGGTCAGCACGTCATCAATCCAATGACCGGCGGCGGAACCTTAGCCATAGAAGCTGTGATGATGGCGATGAACCGGGCACCGGCATCACTCCGGAATAACTTCGGGTTCATGCATCTGGTCGGGTACAATGAAGAGGATTATCAGAGTATCCGCGAAGAAGCCAAAAAAGCGGTAAACCGCAATGTTTCCGGCACGTTCATAGCTACCGACCATGATCCCCAGGCTATTATCGCAGCAAAGAAGAACGCACAAACAGCCGGTGTGGATCATATGATTGAATTTGTAACCTGTGATATTGCGGACACACCTGTGCCCGAAGGCCCGGGTGTGGTGGTTGTAAATCCACCCTATGGCATGAGGCTGGGCGACAGCACAGACTTACGGCCACTCTATAAGGAGATCGGTGATTTCATGAAGAACAGCTGTGCGGGCAAGACCGGCTATGTGTTTACGGCCAATATGGCCCTTGCCAAGAAAGTGGGCCTGCGCGCAAAAAGCCGTACGCAATTTTTCAACTCCACGCTGGAGTGCAGGCTGCTGGAGTATGAACTCTATGAAGGCAGCAAAAAAGGATGAGGACGATGGGCGATGGGCGATGGGCGATGGGCGATGGGCGATGGGCGATGGGCGATGGGCGATGGGCGATGGGCGATGGGCGATGGGCGATGGGCGATGGGCGATGGGAAATTTTTAATTTTCAAGCTTATTAGCAAGTTTATACTTAACTTAGGCTCTATATTTAAACTCAATACTCAAGACTATTTAACCCTCACCACGGTTACCCCATCCCGAAGCGGAAGCATCAACTGGTCTACTTCGTCATCATCCCGGATCAGTTCACTGGTTTTGTGAATAGCGTACTCTTTACCCTCTTTGGCGTTCAGTACCATCCCATCCCAAAGCATATTGTCAAGCACGATCAGGCTGCCTGAGATCGTCTTTTTCCTGATCATCTTCCAGTACTCCGGATAGCTGATCTTGTCCGCATCCAGGTATACAAGATCAAAGTTTCCCTCCAGTCCGGGAATCACTTCCAGCGCATTGCCCATAATTTGCCTTATTTTACTTCTGTAGGGTTCTTTTGAAAAAAAACCGTCTGATATCTCCCTGTACCGGCTGTTCATCTCAATCGTTATCAGTTCGCCGTTTTCCGGTAGTACGCCGGCCATCATCAGTGCCGAATACCCTGTAAATGTTCCCACGTCGAGTACGCGTTTTGCACCGGAAATCTGAACCAGAAGTTTAAGAAGCAGCCCCGTCTGTCTGCCGCTCAGCATATCAGTATGCTCCAGATTCTTTTCTGACGCCCGAATAAGCCGTTTCACAATTTCAGGCTCTTCAGTTGTAAATGATTCGGTATATTCAGCTATTCTCTTGTTAACAAGTTCCATATACCTCCAGTACTTAATCCGTTTCTTTTTAAAAATTAGCAGCTCAATTCAATAACCCCGCAATGCCGGCAGCTGTCCGGCTTTGCAAGCATCGTTCAGAATCAGATTTCAACCATTGTCCCAAAGCAATCATACATTCATTCCGGCTAACGAATCGAAATGGTTTATCGCACTTTTCGATTTTTATGTGCGAAATCTCTTTCACCGTCGATTTAAAAATATTCTGATTGATCAAGAGTACCAACCCTCTTCCGGCAGCCGCACAATTTACTTTCTGAACCATACCTCATGGTGGGACGGCCTTATCCCCCTGCTTCTGAATCAAAAGCTTTTTAAGCAGAAAGCGAGGGCTATGATGGAAGATAAGCAGATGCTTGAGCACCGTTTTTTCAGAAAAATAGGAGCCTTTTCGGTGAATCTGGATCATCCGCGCTCTGCGGTTAAATCCCTCAGATATGCAAGCAGATCCATGGAGAGGCCGAACTCTTCTTTGTACATCTATCCGGAAGGTAAAATCGTACCTTTCAGTGTCGGTAAACCGGAGTTCAAGCGGGGTTTGGGGTGGCTCGCAAAAGAGTGCCCTGCGTGCGACCTTGTGCCGGTGGGTATCTATATTCAAACCGCACGTCACGATAAGCCGGAACTATTCATCCGGATTGGTGATCCGTCAACCCCGGATCGAAGTATGGATACAAAAGAACTATCAAAACTGCTCGAAATGGATCTTCAGTCTGTTCTCATTTCCCTGCGGAAAAAGGCTCATAATGACCCGGATGGGTTTCGTTCACTCTAAGTCCATAACCTATTACGGATATCAGGTATTTGTAAGGCTGACGTGAATTTTTTAAACATTATCCCTATGATTCATTTAATGTACCACAAGAATGCTGTTATATGAACTATCCTAAACCCGGCTATGATCCACATGGCGGCTAGAGTGCAGTTAAAAAATATCCTCCCTCATTTACAAATTACACCCATTAAGCCACGATAAACATGTTTACAGCCGTCAAAGATTTTGTATTGAAGGATATTGTTCTTGAATTCAAGGATATGAAATGCCTGCATGGCCTCAAAGACCTGCATCACAGTTATATACCCTGGAGCGGGGCTTCCATTCGTCCCACAGCGCTGGTCTACATCCTGAACGACATCATGATCAACGGACGCAAAACCATGGTGGAGTGCGGTGCCGGCATATCAACCATTTACGTTGCTGCACTGCTTAAGCAAATAGGTGAAACCGACCGCATGCTATACTCAATCGACCACGATAATAACTGGTTATCCATTATCAAAAAACAATTGCAGGACAATGACCTTGAGGGTTTTGTTAAACAAATTCACGCTCCATTGGTTCATTCAGACTATTGTCAGGATAACACCCAGACTTGGTACGATCCAGATATAATCAGGAGTGCAGTCGGCGGCAGGACCATTGATCTGCTTTTTGTTGACGGTCCGCCGGCCAACAAAAAAGGGTTTGAGGAATCGCGGTATCCTGCACTTCCTTTTTTCAAAGAGAATCTGGCCGAAAACAAGACTGTTCTTCTGGACGATGCAGACCGGAAAGGGGAAGCAAAAATTGCAGAAAAATGGGCTCAAGAACTGGGGCTTCCTTTTAAAAAATCCATCCTTTCAGGCAATATGTACATATGCAGGCATGGAGACTCTTACAACGTGATGTGATGGCCTGAGGAGATACGCCTTTTAATTAAAAGTTGATTTTGGAGTTAATTTAACATTTATCCAGAACCATATATGGATCTTCAGCGGATTCAACAATCCACAACAGTCCCGCTTTTCTGACTTTTTAAAGCCAGTTCGATCATCCGGATAACTTCTGCTGCCTCAGCCGGTTTTACCTGCAGGTCAACCTTTCCATTCACAGCATCTGCAATATTCCTGTAGAACTGCGGATAGCCACCCCCTGCCGTCGGAATACGCTCTTCCCTAAATGAATCGCCGTCTGCGGTTCTGAGCACTCCAAATTTATTTTCCGGCTCATGCCCCCATTCAGCCCCATGTGGGTCATCCCCCCGGGCGAGAGCCTCCTCCTGGGGATCGAACCCATATTTGACGTACGAACCCATCGTACCCCGTATCACAAATCTCGGTGTGGCATCTGCAACAAGCATTCCGGCTCTGAGGGTAGCCGTGAAATCATCGTAGTAGAACCGGATCATGAAAAAGTCATCGGCCTCCCCCCACCTTTGATTGCGAATATCGGCAAAAAGTTTATTGGGTACACCGAAAACCTGAAGTGCCTGATCAATCAAATGCGGAGACAAATCGTACAGAATGCCGCTGCCCGGCAGGTCTTTCTCTTTCCAGGCGTCTTCCTTCAGATAGTTACGAAACCGGTCAAAGCGGGACTCAAATTCAACCAGTCTGCCAACAGCCTGACGGCTGATCAGGTTTCTGACCGTAAGAAAATCGCCGTCCCATCGCCGGTTATGAAATACAGTAAGCACCTTGCCGGACTTCTCCGCTGTGCGGGTCAGGCTGTGTGCCTGTTCGGCGGTCACCGTGAAGGGTTTATCCACAACCACATGTTTACCGGCCGTGAGCGCATCATGGGCCATTTTGTAATGAAGATGATTGGGAGTGGTGATAACAATTAAATCTGTGTCTTCAGAACGGATCAGCTCCTCTGCGCTCCGCATCACATTCACCTCATTTCTGCCTGGAATCTGCTCGGGTCCCGTTCTCGTTACTACGTTTTTCAAAACCATACTGCGGCATGCATCGATAAGCGGAGCGTGTATGTTCCGTCCCGATTTGCCGAAACCGAGAATACCTGCCCTGATGACGGATTCTTTCATAAATGATTTAATTATCTCAACCCTATAATTCAGGAAAAAGATGAAACCCGTACCCATAGGTTAAGCGATACGGCCCAAAATGATTTCCCAACTTACGCAATTTTGTTTTTGATGGGCAACGGATAGACAATATCACCCGCTTTAATTAGCTTATCAACCCAACATGATGCCCAAGCAACTGCAAAACGGCTTTTGTTAAACCCACTATTTTTAAATTGAAATTTATTTCAGGATGTCATCAGAAAATCAGTTAACGGTCGCCCTTGCCCAGATTTCGCCTGTCTGGCTTAAAAAGTCTGAAACTCTAAAAAAAATTGAATTGAACATCAGGGAAGCCGCAAATAACGGTGCTGAGCTGGTGGCGTTTGGCGAGGGCCTTCTCCCCGGCTATCCGCACTGGCTGGCCAATACAATGGCTTCGGAATGGAACTCAGCGGTTCAGAAGGAACTCTTTGCGCACTACGTGAACCAGGCGGTACGTATTGAAAAGGGGGATCTGAGTGAAATCTGTAAACTGGCGGGGAAAAACAAAATTGCCGTTTATCTGGGATTAATTGAGCGCGCTGCCGATCGGGGCGGTCACAGCGTGTACTGTTCGCTGGTTTATATCGATCCGAAAGGAGAAATACAATCCGTCCATCGAAAGCTGCAGCCCACCTACGATGAGCGTCTTGCATGGGCACAGGGCGATGGAAACGGACTGCAGGTACACCCGCTGAAAGCGTTTAGCGTTGGCGGGCTGAACTGCTGGGAAAACTGGATGCCGCTGCCCAGGGCAGCACTGTACGGCATGGGGGAAGATTTGCATGTGGCCGTCTGGCCCGGAAGCATCCGGAATACAAAAGACATCACGAGATTTATGGCACTTGAAGGACGTTCCTTCGTTCTGTCGGTCTCTTCGCTGATGAGAACGAAGGATTTCCCGCCTGATACCCCTCACCTGGACCTGATCCTGGAGCAAGCGCCCGAAGTTCTTACCGACGGCGGTTCCTGCATTGCGGCACCTGACGGCAGCTGGGTTGCGGAACCGTGCACAAATGAGGAGAAGCTGATCATCCGTACACTTGACTATGAGCGGGTGCTTGAGGAGCGGCAAAATTTTGATCCGGCAGGCCATTATTCACGGCCGGACGTGACTCGGCTGGTATTGAACCGTGAACGGCAGTCTACCATTGAATTCAAATAATTCTCCTGTATTGATTTAAAATTAATTACCGTTTTCTAAACAGGACTGGCTTTTTAAAGCAGTTTCAGTACGAAGATTATATATTTGGAACATCATCATTACAGCTTCCCGGTGCAATCCTGCCCGATCGGTACCATTTATCCCGTTAACCCATGAGTGCGATTTTACACCTTTACAGGCGCCCGTTCCTGACGGCTCTGCTGATTGCAGTACACGTGCTGCTGTTTTACGGTGATCTCTTTGGCCAAAGCACCCGTATTTCGGCCGGCTACACCCTGCGCAACTTTTCAGCAGAGACTGTCATAAATCCGGATGTGAGCAGTGAATCCGCACTGCTTCAGAAAGGCTCGATTCACGTTGAAGTGGAGCAGCTCTTCAGGCACAGCTTTTTCATGGGTATCAGGTCCGATTATCTGATACACAACAGAAACACACCGCTCACCGGAGGCCCCGTCGATTTTAACCAGGTTTCATTCAAGGGTAGTGTTGGTCTGCAGTGGGATCGAATCGGGCTTTACACCGGCGTAAACGGGGGGTATCTCTGGGATTTATCGTTTCAGCCGTCCGAAAATGCACAAACCGGGCTCACTTCAATCACTCCTTCCGGTGAATCAGGGTCGTTCTTTGGCGGTCTGCATATCGGGGCCAGATATTACCTCTTCCGATATCTCCGTGTCGAGGCTGAATTCAGAAATCCGGTCTTTGCGAAGAATCGGTTTGAGCCTAACAGCGCACGGTCTTCACTATCCGGGCTATCCTCAATACGGTTCGAACCGACTCAATTCAGCGTAGGAGTATCAGTAAGTATTCCCATTCGCAACAGAGCGCGGGCTCGCAGCTCCTCCACCCGAACGGGCTCAACACCACCCCCTCTTTTGTCCACATCCGGCTCTGTCCGTTTCCGTTCGCCTGTTGACGGTCCTGCACTCATTACCTCGCCGTTTGGGCGTCGATGGGGCCGCATGCATGAAGGTGTGGATATTGATGCCCGTAAAGGCGACCGCATCCTTGCGGCAGCCGACGGTGTTGTCGTTGAAGCGAAAACGTCTGTCAGCTATGGCAGAATGGTAATCGTGCAACACAGCGATCTCTACTCAACCTACTATACTCACCTTAGCCGTATCAGCGTATCCGGCGGTGATCGGGTACGGGCCGGTGACGTAATCGGTCAGGCCGGTGATACGGGTGTCGCAACCGGTGTGCATCTTCATTTTGAAGTGCGCAGAAACGGTGTGGCGGTAGACCCCGAGAGATATATTCGGTTTTAGCTTTCAGGGTGCAGGGTGCAGTTTTAACGTATTGATGTGTTAAAGAAAATTCACTTGGCATTAGTAAGGCTTCAGCTTTTGCCTTCTGCCTTCTGCCTTCTGCCTTTTAACGACTCACGACTCAATTCAGCATTTTTTACAATCATTAAGGAAGGATTAATTTGCCCTTTATCAGTTTTGTACATTTATTCTCTGTTCAGACGGTAATTTAAATTAGCCTTAGCCCGTAATTCGAGAAGAGTCTTATGTTAAGAAATGCTGCTACCATCCTCCTGCTCACCGGAGTGATCCTTGCATCACCCGTTCAAAGCTATTCACAACATCAGCAAACTGAATTTCTGGCCGAGTACAGGGCAGAAGATCCTGCAAAATTTCCTGAAAATTTGCAGAGCCTGATTGACTATTTTGAAACTAAGGGAGTTGACCTGAAGGTTTACCTTGAGGATTCCCGTTTCGAGCTCTATGAAGGAATAACCCAGAGATTCACCCGTTCCGCCGAGAGAAAATCGCCCTCTCTGGATCAATATAAGCGTATTCTGGGATTCGATGACAAAAAAGGTAACATCAAGAACTTTATAGACAGCAACTTTGACAAACTTGTTCAGGCCGAAGAGGAGTATGAAATTCCGCGTTATGTGATAGCGGCCATCATCGGTGTGGAATCTGACTTTGGAAAAAATATTGGAAGTTACAATCCGCTGAATGCATACGTATCGATGTACGCTGAAAACTATCGGGCCGAGTTTGCAAGAGCACAGCTTGAAGAACTGCTTAAGTTCACCGAGCGTCACGATATCGATGTTTTTGAACTGAAATCAAGCTATGCAGGTGCCATGACCTATGCGCAGTTTATTCCCTACTCCCTGAACAGATGGTGGGTGGGTTCGGAACTATTCAACATGGATAACAATATTCTATCCGTTGCCAACTATCTGGCTCACTTCAAAGAGATTACGGGTAGTGTGGAACGGGCTGTATACCGGTATAATCCAAGTCAGCTGTACACGGATGCGGTTCTGTCTCTGGCGGCCGAAGCCGAAAAGTTCTACAACTGATTGAATCCGGACCGGAGTGTCGCGAGCTTTTTTGTGTAGATGAATATGGCGATCATGGCTTAAAAATCAACCTCTCCGGAACCGACCATGACGCTCCCACCGTTTATACACCCGGATGACCTGAAACAGCCGTCCGTCGAACAGGCCCATACCATTCCATCAGAATGGTACACCCATCCCGGCATGGATGCTGTAGAGTCTGAGGCCATTTTTGACATGGAGTGGCACCTTGCCGGACACATTTCCCAGCTCCCCGAACCGGGTGACTCCCTTTGCATTCAGGCCGGAAAGAACCCTGTCAATATCATTCGAGATGAGGGGAAGATGGTCCGCGCTTATTTTAACGTCTGCAAGCATCGTGGCGGACCCCTGACCGTAAAAAAAGGCACCACTACGGTTCTGCAGTGCGGCTATCATGGTTGGACCTATCTTGCCGACGGTTCCCTGAGGGGAATTCCCCACTGGAAGCATGTTGAACTGTTTGATAAAAAGGATTTCGGACTTCAACCGGTTGAATGCGAGGTATGGAACGGTCTGATCTTCATTCATACAGGTAAAAAATCTTCGCCCCTGCGCGATGTCTTCAAGGGAATCGATGACCGGATCCATCCCCTTTCGTTTGAGAAGTATCAGTTCTGTAAGAAAACGAGCGACCCCATCGGCTGTAACTGGAAAGTGTACGCAGACAACTACCTGGAGGGGTACCACATACCCATCGTGCACCCTGAACTGGCCGGTTTGCTCGATTACAACAGTTATGTAACGGAATTGCACGACCACTACTCCCTGCAATACAGTCCGTTCAAAAACAATAAAGCCGATAATCTCTATGGAGCGGATAACGGGGAAGCATTTTACTACTTCATCTACCCGAACATTATGCTCAATATTCTTCCCGGCAGGCTTCAGACCAATGTGATACGTCCTGTGGATGAGAAGAACTGTATTGTGGATTTTTACTACTATTACCTGAATCCTGAAAACCCCGATGTAGCACGGATGATCGAAGAGGATATCGCCTATAGTGAAACCATTCAACAGGAAGATATAGAGATCTGCGAGGCCGTTCAGCGCGGACTCAGATCCAGCGCGTACGACAAAGGGCGCTTTTCAGTTGAGCGTGAAGCGGGAGTCTATCATTTTCAAAGCCTTCTGAAGCAATCGTTCAGGCGTTATTTTTCAGAGTGACCCTGAAGGTGCAGTGTGCAGACTTCAGGGTTCAGGGTTCAGGGTATCCCGAAGTCTCGCGACTGCGCTCCGAGCCGAAGGCGATTCCCACGAAGTAAACCGCACGCAGCAAGGTGCAGTCTACTACGCTATCTACTACGCTGAAGCTATGCAGATCAGGAAAGCTTCGCAGACCAAGGGGCACAGGGCACAGGGCACAGGGCACAGGGCACAGGAAGAAAGTATTAAAGTAATAACATACAAACTTGATGAAGAGCTGCAAAGAGAACACTTGATCGGTTCGTCGGTTCATCTGTTCATCAGTTCATCTGTTTCTACATTCCATGTTCCGGAGGAACATTTGATC
The DNA here is from genome assembly GCF_003150675.1 of Rhodohalobacter mucosus. Classification (NCBI taxonomy): domain Bacteria; kingdom Pseudomonadati; phylum Balneolota; class Balneolia; order Balneolales; family Balneolaceae; genus Rhodohalobacter; species Rhodohalobacter mucosus. The sequence goes on from NZ_QGGB01000004.1 coordinate 85,663, forward strand.
GGTAGCCCAACGGGCGCCAACGGCCAAACCTCCGGGCCGAATGGTTGAAAAACTGCGGGATGAATACCGGAGGGTATTAGGGAAATTTAGAATCAAGAGGCCGGGTTCGTCTTATCCATCACCAATCTCATCCATAAACCCCTCGATGATTATCTGGGCGCTGATTAAAATTGCGCCTCGGGGTTTGAAATTCGGGCTTTACGCAACCCCGCGCTGACGCACGGGGCTATTGACATTCAACGCCTACGGCGTTGGACAAGCTGCATAACCAAAGTTTAAATGTGAAAACGTATTACCGTGTTGATGTACTGCAGCGAGAACACTTGATCGGTTGTTCGGTTCGTCGGTTTTTCTGTTCATCTGTTTCTACATTCCATGTTCCGGAGGAACATCTGGTCGGTAGCCCAACGGGCGCCGAGGGCCAAACCTCCGGGCGGGTTGGTTGAAAAATCAGCGAATGGATTCCGGAGGTTCCAAAACGGAACCATGAATGGAAAACGGGATTACTTTCAACATTCGCAAATCCCATAGTGGAAACCCCTCGATACAGATCTGAACGTTGTTCACAATCAAGCCTCGGGGTTTGAATTCCGGGCTTTACGCATCCCCGCGCTGACGCACGGGGCTATGAACATTCAACGCCTCCGGCGTTGGGCAAGTTGCAGAACCAACGTTTAAATGTGAAAACGTATTACCGTGTTGATATACTGCAATGAGAACACTTGTTCGGTTCATCGGTTTTTCTGTTCATCTGTTCATCCGTTCATCCGTTCACCTGTCCATCTGCTGAAGTCCGGGCAGTCCGGCCGGATCTTCCTCATTGAACCAATACCGGCCTACTGCCTGCTGGCGCGGCCATACCTCGTTGAGAGAATCACCGTCGTAAAGCCGACCGTTCTTCATAACCTGCAAAATGGAATCCGTATTGCGAATGTTCTCCAGCGGATTGCGGTCCAGAATCAGAATATCAGCCAGTTTCCCGGCTTCGAGCGTACCGATATCCCCGTCCAGGCCAAGTGCCTCAGCTCCCTGAATGGTTGCAATGCGCAGTGCCGAATGAGGATTCATATCATCCCATGCCATCGCCCAGAGTTCCCAGTGATATCCGAGACCCTGAAGCTGCCCGTGACTGCCCACACCGTTGATTCCGCCCGCCTCATATATCTGTTTCACAATGCGAGATTGCTTGTCCATCACGTACTCATCTTCATGAAACCATCCGGCACCCCTGCGAAGTGCTTTTCCGTCAAGGTCCCTTCTGGGCGTGAAGGTCTGAAGTTTGCGGTTATTGGCTGCATCTTCGGTCATAAAGAAATAGTTTTCCGCCCATGGCCCGCCGTAGGTAACCAACAGCGTAGGTGTGTAAGCCATTTTCGATTCGGCCGTCACCTTAACAACATCCTCATAAACGGGCGTAATCGGGTAGTTGTGCTCCTGCCCCGGGTATCCGTCAATGAGCATCGTCATATTCAGCTTCATATCAAGAGACCCTTCGGTGGTTGGCATCAGCTCCTGCTCTCTGGCCGCCTGCAGAATCCACTGACGCTGTTCCCTGTTACCGGCCACGTACATCTTGATCGTTTTGGTATCGAAATACTTGCTGTATCGCATCAGAACGTCCCGTGCATGATCCAAATCACTGATCTGCTCGCTCCAGAAGACACCGGGACCCGTCTGATAAATCCGCGGACCGATCATTTGACCGCTTTTAACCTGGTCGGCATATGTCAGTAAATCCGTAGTGCCCGTCTGCGGATCCCGAACCGTGGTAACACCATACGCAAGGTTCGCCATGAACGACCATATCTGAGGCTGATGCAGGTTCCTGAATGGACGCACGTGCGCGTGGGTATCCACAAATCCTGGCATAACATACTTTCCGCTGATATCCATTATTTCTGCATCATCCGGAAGTGTTTGTGAACCGCGTTCACCCACTGCCACGATGCGGTTATCCCGTATAACGATATCGGCATTTTCTATGATTTCATAGCCGTTCATGGTTAATGCCGTGCCTCCCCGAAGAACCAGTACGCCCTGCGGCATGTCGCGGTTCACAGAGATCTCAATGGTCCTTTCCACAGCCTCGTAATCTTCCGGTCTTTCACTGTCTTCATCCGCATCCGGTGCGTTTTCCTGATCAATCTGCTCCTCTTTCTCTTCATCCTCATTGCCGGCACCCTCTTCACTGTTCTGTTCTTCCTCTCTTTCATGCTCCCTGTCGTACTGCTCCTGTTCGCGTTTGCGTGCTTCAGCATCATCCAGATTGTAGGAGAAGAGTCCGTTTCCGATCGACCAGTGCACCGTACAACCGTCCCACGTCCACGCGGGGAACTGTCCGCCAATGTCCGTCAGTTTGGACGCAGGAAAGGATGCATTATCAGGGTTGCTCACACTAATATTCTGTGCTTCTCCCGCCCTGGGAATGGTAACCGTATAGATATCGCTGCCAACCTGGGCCAGCGCCTGATCACCCTCGGGAGCTTTCAGAATCATGGATGCACGCTGCGGACTGCTGGATCCCGGTACCGTACTGCCGGTTACCGTAACAAGCGACCTTTCATCTGTACCGTCGTATCGAATCGAAATAAGCCCGCGCTGGCCGTGATTCAGATAAATGCGATCGTCATTCTTGACAAAATGCGGATTATCCCGGCCATCCGTACCGGTAATGAAGGTATACTCCCCTCCATCAGACGGTATCCACACCAATTCGTCGGTTGCAAAAGGAACAAACGGACCGGGTGAGCTGTAGTACGTTCGTTTGTCACCCCGGATCGCGACAATACGATCCTGCACCTTCGACCACGCAATCTGTTGATAAATACCCGGTTTTACAGTGAGCTGTTCTGCATCTCCCCTTCCGTTTGACCGGTTCCGGTAGATATGTCCTCCTACTTCAGGATCCCAGGTTGCAAAGGCTATCCAGCGTCCGTCCGGCGACCATGCGGGATAGGCTTCAACCACATCAAGATCCGTGAGCTTACGCGGCTCCCCGTCAGGAAGGTCCATCACATAAATTTCATTCAATACCGTAAACGCCACCTGCTCTCCATCGGGTGAAGGGGCCACATCCCGTATCTGTCGTGCTATGAAGCCGGGATCGTCGGATATCGGGTATTTAAACTCCAGCCGGGTACCAAGTTCAATCTCCGTGTCAATTGTAAAGGGGATTTCTTTGACGCTTTCTGAAGCGTTTACAGGAACTCTCCAGATTTTTCCTCCATAGCTCGTTACAACCTCCCGGCTGTCGGGTGTGAAGCTCATGTTCGGCAGAACACCGCGCGTTGCCCTCGACTCCTGATCGTCGCGCTGAACCGGATAGGCGAACCAGCGTTCGTCACCGGTATCGAGATCCCTTATTCTCAGTGCCGTTTCCTGCTCGTGACGGGTTCCATATACCATCCATCTGCCGTCAGGCGACAGGGTCGGGCGGAACCCGGATCCCAGCCGTGCCGTCTGCGTATGTCTTTCCCCCGTGTCCCGGTCAAATTTCGCTACCTGGTACTGAGGAAAAATGGCATTGTAGTTCCAGTCGCTTGTTCGCTGTGAAAACCAGATATACTGATCATCCGCACCAAAAGCGGGCTCAATCGTTTTCAGGTTATCGGGCGTTTCCATGAACTCGGTACCGCTGCCGCCGTCAACATGGTACATTCTGAGCTTGTGTACACCGCCGCGCAGGTTTGCCCGCGCCGCGATGATGTATTTTCCATCAGGAGTATAAACCGGATCCTGCATTCGATAATTATTGCCGGTTGTCCGCTGGGTCGCCTCCATGGTTTCCAGATCGAGAATCCAGATATTCTCTCCTCCGCTTCTGTCTGATATGAATGCGATTTTATTTCCGTCGGGGCTATAGACCGGTTGTGCGTCAAAACCCATGCCGGAAGTCAGCTGCACCGCCTCTCCCCCGATCAAAGGGAGTTCAAACAGGTTTCCCATCATGTCAAAAACAATCTTTTCGCCGGAGGGATGAACGTCCAGTGAGATCCATGAGGCTTCATCAATCTCAAGCGAAACGGTTCTTTCGGGTTCAATCTGCAGGTCTTTATGGCTGGGTTCGGCTTCGCCCGTGCTTTGGCGTGCAATCGATTCGGGGATCAATCCCGAAATAAAAAATGAGCTGAAGAGCAAGAAGAGAATGGAAATCGTTGGCGTGCGCATAGAATCTGACTACGGTTAAGGTTTGTCGGTAACGTAATAAACGGAAGATCCCTAAATTGTAAAAAAGTGTTCGTCCACCAATGCAGATTTGTGCCGATTTTATGGCTTTAAAATGATATCATTGAGGCGACCATTATTTCAATAAAAGTATTTGGAGCTACCTGTTTATGGATGTCAAGAATGAGCAAATGAAGCACATGCGTCATTTTATGGGGCAACTGGACCTTGAAGAGGAAGAGTTTGAATTTTACGGTAAGTACACCGGAAAAATTCGTCTGAAAGCCCTGCGCAACAGAAATGATTTTGAAGACGGAAAACTGATTCTGGTGACGGCTATCACGCCTACCCGGGCAGGAGAAGGGAAAACGCTGACCAGCATCGGCCTTGGGCAGGGATTGAAAAAAATAGGAAAAAATCCAATGATTACGCTCAGGGAACCATCGCTGGGGCCCGTTTTTGGCATTAAGGGGGGCGCGACGGGTGCCGGCAAGGCTGAGCTCCTGCCGATGGAAAGGATCAACCTGCACTTTAACGGTGACCTGCATGCGGTGACTACGGCCCACAATCTGCTTGCAGCCCTGGTCGACAATCACCTGAACCATGGAAACGATCTCGGGATTGACCTTACCCGGCCCGTATGGAACCGCGCCATGGATATGAATGAGCGCGCCCTCAGAAACGTCATTGTCGGGCTCGGGGGATATCCAAACGGAATTCCAAGGGAGTCCAACTTTATCATTACGGCAGCATCTGAAATTATGGCCATCCTGGCCCTTGCCGAATCCAGGCGTGATCTGAAACGCAGGCTTGGAAACATCATCGTTGGGTTCACGCGAAATGATGAACCTGTAAAGGCGTCGGATCTGAATGCGGAAAAAGCACTCGCCGTAGTTCTGAATGAAGCGATTATGCCCAACCTGGTACAAACCACCGAGCACGTCCCCGTTCTGGTTCATGCGGGACCTTTTGCCAATATTGCACACGGAACAAACAGTGTTATCGCAATCAGAATGGCTCTGAAGTTCGCCGACTATGTAGTGGCTGAAGCCGGCTTTGGCGCGGACCTGGGAGCGGAGAAATTTATCAATATCGTTTCACAGCAAACATCCATCAAACCCGACGTTTTTGTCATAGTTGCCACCCTGAAGGGTTTGAAGTGGCATGGAGGCTGTTCAATGGAAGAGCTTACCATTAAAAATTTACAAGCGTTAAAGGCCGGAACTGAAAATCTTTCTAAACACATTGAAAATCTTCGATCGTTTGGCGCGAATATCGTGGTCGCTATCAATCGGTTTGACGATGATACCGATGAGGAGATCGACTGGCTGGTTGAGTGGTGCAGTGAACGGGGATTATCCTGCGAAGCACACTCATCTTTCCAGCACGGGGGCGACGGAGCCTCAGACCTGGCCGAGGCTGTTGTATATGCAGCGGAGAACCCTTCCGAAATTGAACCCCTCTACCACAACGATGAGACGCCGGAGGCCAAAATTGAAAAGATAGCGCGCAACATTTACGGAGCAGACGGTATCTATTTCGAGACCAAGGCAGAAAAAGAGCTTGAGCGGTTCAAGCGAATGGGTTACGGACACCTGCCGGTCTGTATCGCAAAAACCCAGAGCTCGTTAAGCGATAAGAAAAATGCACTGGGAGTTCCCCGGGACTGGACGCTGACAATTACCGATATGAGGCTGTCGGCGGGTGCAGGATTCCTCATACCCGTATGCGGCAACATGATGCTGATGCCCGGACTGCCCAAAAAACCATCTGCCATGAGCGTGGACGTGGACGAAGAGGGAAATATTTCCGGGTTGTTTTAAACAGAGCCGGTGCACGGTGCACCGGCTTTATCAGGCCCGGTCGGGTCGGGAAAATCCGGTTACTCTACTCCCTTTTTCCCATTTTGGCATCTAAAGAGATACCGCCCGAGCCCATAATGGCCAATGATACGGTGATGAGAAACATCAGGATATCGACACGGACATTTGCGGCGGTAATGCTGAAATCACCCAGTTTTGTTGTAAAGAATGCCACAACCATAATAATGGCAAGAAGAATGTTGGGAATCCGTGCTTTAAACCCTATCAAGACCATGATTCCGCCCACAAACTCAATCAGCGCTACCACCCAGGCCATGATGCCCGCCAGCGGTATGCCAATGTTCCCGAAAAACTGCTGTACCCCTTCAATGCCTGTCAGTTTCCCCCACCCTGCAAAAATAAATACGATACCAACGCCAATTCGCAGAAGCAGCAATGCAATGTCATGATTTTTACTTAGATCATTTGCGTTCATAGGTTTACCCTTTTTTGGTTTTGAGTTGATTTTTGTACAACCTGACACACAATGTGTAATTTAACCGCTGTACCGTAAATTCCAAAAAGAGCCCATGCGGACTTGTAACCAATAAATCAAATACACACATGTCAGACATTCTTCGTATCGGTTTTATCGGGTCAGGATTTATCGCCAAATTTCTCGCCGTGGCCATGAAACAGGTTCGCCATTGTGAACTGAGCGCCATTTCTCAGCGCAGCGGTTCGTCAGAACTGGCCGCATATGCAAGGGAGAACGGGTTGGGTGATCCCGTTCTGACCAACTCAACTCATGAACTGTGTACGCATTGTGATGCAATAGCCATACTATCCCCGAATTACACCCGTGTCGCAATCATGGAGGAGATTTCGGATGCCGTGCAAAATGGATCGGAACTGACGGGTGTGATTTGCGAGAAACCCCTCGGCAGAACCTTGGATGAGGCCCGAAAAATGACGGGTCTGGCACATAATTCCGGATTGCTCACCGCCTACTTTGAGAACCAGCTTCATATGAACAGCATCAACCATGCACTTTCCCAGCTGCGTCCGCAGCAGAAAGCGATGGGACCGTTCACGCTGGCCCGGAGTACTGAGGAGCATGCAGGTCCCCACAGCGCCTGGTTCTGGGACCCCACAAAACAGGGCGGCGGGGTGCTTTCCGATATGGGCTGCCACAGCATTGCCATCTGCCGGCATATCCTCACACCCGAGAATAAATCTCCATTATTCCTTGAACCAATTGCCATGCAGTGTGATACATCGTTACTAAAGTGGGGCCAGCCGCAGTACCGAAAGCAGCTGAAAGAGAAGTACGGAGTGGATTATGCAGAAACGCCCGCGGAGGATTTTGCCACCGGTATCGTCACATTCCGGAATCCGGAGACGGGTCAGATCGTGAAAGGACAGTTTACGGATTCATGGATGTACGACAAGCAGGGATTGCGGCTCTCCATGGACGGGCTGGGACCGGGATATGCCATTGAGGTGAACAGCCTGATCTCCCCCTCCGAGATCTTTATCGGGGATGAGGCGGCCGAGAGCGTGGCCGATGCCGAACTGGCCCTGGAGAAATCAACGGCTTCCCGCGGCCTGCTGGCAGTACAGCCCAACGAGGCAGACCTGTACGGTTATACAACGGAGCTGCGGGATGCGGTGGACTCCTTTCTGAACGGCCGCGATGCCATGCTGAACTGGGAGTACGGCGTTGAGGTCACCTTTCTGGTTCAGGCCGCCTACCTGGCTGCCGAAAGAAAAGAGACAATCGATCTTACCGATACCCAGGTGAAAAAGGACCTGGAAAGCTACCGGTCGCTGATCTCGCAGGGACGCGGGAACGAAGTGCTGGTGCCGAACGGAAGGACAGATGAATGGAGAAACAGATGAACAGATGAACAGAAAAACCGATGAACCGATCAAGTGTTCTCTTTGCAGTACATCAACAGTTTAATACGTTTGCACATTAAAACACTGGTTCTGCAGATTGACCAACGCCGGAGGCGTTGAATGTCAATAGCCCCGTGCGTCAGCGCGGGGTTTCATGGGGCGCGGAATTCAAACCCCGAGGCGCGATTTTTTATCAACGCCCAAATAATCATCGAGGGGTTTTTGGTCGGAACGTGCAGGGGCTTGCACAGATCCTGTAATTCGTTCTCCGGAAATTGCCTTCAACCTCCGGTATTCATCCCGCGGTTTTTCAACCATCCGGCCCGGAGGTTTGGCCGCTGGCGCCCGTTGGGCTACCGATCAAATGTTCCTCCGGAACATGGAATGGTGAAACAGAGGAACAGATGAACAGAAAAAACGATGAACCGATCAAGTGTTCTCTTTGCAGTACATCAACAGTTTAATGCGTTTGCACATTAAAACACTGGTTCTGCAGATTGACCAACGCCGGAGGCGTTGAATGTCAATAGCCCCGTGCGTCAGCGCGGGGTTTCATGGGGCGCGGAATTCAAACCCCGAGGCGCGATTTTATTCAGCGCCCACATACAGATCGAGGGGTTTTTGGTTGAATCGTGAACGGGTTGGCACGAAACCTGAAATTCGTTCTCCGGGAATTGCCTTCAACCTCCGGTATTCATCCTGTCATTTTCCAAAAAACGGTCCGGAGGTTTGGCTATTGGCGCCCGTTGGGCTACCGAACAGTTGTTCCTCCGGAACATGGAATGGTGAAACAGATGAACAGAAAAACCGATGAACCGAGCAAGTGTTCTCCTTGCAGCACTTCAACACGTTAATACGATTATACTTAAATATTATCTTCCTGTGCCCCTTGGTCTACGAAGCTTTCCTGATCTACTTAGCTTCAGCGTAGTAGATAGCGTAGTAGACTGCACCCTGCTGCGTGCGGTTTGCAGTCCCGAGACTTCGGGATACCCTGAACTCTGAACCTTGCATCCTTCCACTTTCAAAACCGGATCTGCAGCCTTGCCACCGCACCGTCTACCTTTACGTTTCCGCTAACGGGCAGAATTATCAAATGAGCCGTACTCCCTTCAAGGCCCTTTCGCGCCCGGTTATACGCGCTGATGGCGCTGATCACCCGGTTAACAACCATCAGGCCTGCAATGGCGGGGAGCTGATTGCGAACCCGGTCGCGGGTTTGCCTCAAATCTCTGTACCGCAGCCTGTTTTCGGTACTGTTCCACTGCCAGCGGTTTTCCGGGATGTCGTCAAAAAGCCGGTCCCAGTTTCGTGACCTCAACTGAAAATCATTGTACTCCTCCAGGCTGTTAAAATCACCCACAGCCAGCCGAAAAGCACGGTTTCGTCCGTTTAACTCTACTCCTGCATTCAGGCTCGATAGCGTAAGGATATCATTCTCCAGCCTGTTTCCGCGAACGGCGAGACCGAAAAAACTGCCGATCAGCACCGCCTCCGCTCCGATGTGGGCCAGTCCGCGGCTTCGGTTCTGCTCACCTGCGTAAAAATGTCCCCACCCCGGCATGGCAAGGGAGCGAAGAAAGGCACCGCGCGGATCCCGGTTTTCCGCAACTTCATTTCTCTCCGGCTGCTGCGCCATTATACCGGGCGCGATAATAAGCACGGTTAGTACGGAAGCTACGATGTTGCTGAAACGTGACATCGGGGTGGAGGTTGGAGTTTGGAATTTGGAGTTAGGAGTACTTGGAGTTGGGAGTACTTGGAGTTGGGAGTTAGGAGTTGGGAGTATTGGGTACTGAGTATTGAGTATTGAATATTGATTTATTCTTCTGGATAGATGGACTTCTTGGCCGCAAGAAGCGTGTTTTTCATGAGCATGGCAACAGTCATCGGCCCCACACCTCCCGGAACGGGCGTGATCCAGCTCGCCTTTTTGCGGATGCTCTCAAAATCACAGTCACCCACCAGCTTGTACCCCTTTTCCGTGGTTTCGTCGGCCACGCGGTTGATGCCCACATCGATCACAACGGCTCCTTCCTTCACCATTTCCGCTTTGATCAAACTTGGCTGACCGGCCGCCACCACCAGGATATCGGCAGAGATGGTATGGATCGTAATATCTTTGGTAAACTTGTGGCAGATTGTGGTTGTGGCTTTCCCGATGTTATGCTCCCTGGAGAGCATGATTCCCATCGGGGTGCCCACAATATTGCTGGCCCCCACCACCACAGCGTGCTTTCCCTTGGTCTGTATGCTGTAGTACTTGAACAGTTCAAAAATACCTGCCGGCGTACACGATTTGAAGGTTGGCTCATTCACCGCAAGGCGTCCCACGTTCATGGGATGAAAACCGTCCACGTCTTTTTTATAATCAATGCTTTCAATCACATCGTGTGAAGATAGGTGCGAAGGAAGGGGCAGCTGCACCAGGATGCCGTCAATCGAGTCATCATCGTTGAATGACTGAATCACCGATTTCAGCTCTCTCGCAGAAACGGTGTCGGGCAGATGTGTGGTATCCGTTTCGATTCCCACCTGTTTGCAGGATCGCGTCTTGGCACCGATGTAAGTTGTGGAGGCGGGATCCGTGCCCACCTGCAGCACCTTTAGAAAAGGCCGCCGGTTCCCGGCCGCAACCCAGTTCTCCACATCCTGGTGGATCTGTTCTTTCAGTTCAGTGGCTACTTTTTTGCCGTCAATCAGTTGTGCGGACATCTTCAGGGTTCAGGGTTCAGGGTTCAGGGTTCAGGGTTCAGGGTTCAGGGTTCAAAGATATCAAAATTTCACTTCTCTCATCACTCATCAGAAATCGTCCATCGTCCATCGCTTACCGCTCAATATCATACTTCTTCATCTTGTTGTAGATGTGGCTACGCTGGATGTCAATTGCTTCGGCGGTGGCTGAAACGTTCCAGTCGTACTTTTCCAGCTTTTTGATCAGGAATAGACGTTCGGCATGCTCCTTGTACTCCTGGAAGGATTCGGTATCATCGATAATTTCACCCAGCACTTTTTTGGATGAGGTGCGCCCCACAACCAGGGATTCCACATCCTGGGCAGTGATGGTGTCTTCCGGCGACAGAAGCGCAAGACGCTCCACAGCGTTTTGCAGCTCGCGGATATTTCCTGTCCACGAGAGGCCCTTCATTACCTCAAGTGCTTCATCGGAGAACTCTTTCCCTGAGAATACAATATCTTCTTTCCCGAGACGAGCCAGAAAGGTTTTTGCGAGCAGCGGAATGTCCTCTTTTCGCTTGCGCAGCGGCGGTATCTGAATCGGGATCACGCTGAGGCGATGGTACAGGTCTTCCCTGAACCGGCCGTTTTCGATCTCCTCCTGCAAATTCTTGTTTGTGGCTGATATGATCCGCACATCCACATCTATGGTTTCCGATCCGCCCACCCGTACAATCTGATTCTCCTGCAGGGCGCGCAGCACTTTGGCCTGTGCATCCTGACTCATGTCGCCAATTTCATCCAGAAACAGCGTACCTCCGTCAGCCTGCTCGAATTTACCGATCCGGCGTTCCGAGGCACCGGTAAAGGCGCCTTTTTCGTGGCCAAACAGCTCGCTTTCCAATAGCTCGGACGGGATGGCCGCGCAGTTAACGTCAACAAACTTTTTGGATGACCGCTTGCTCAGGTTGTGAATCGATCGTGCAACCAATTCCTTGCCCGTACCGTTTTCGCCGGTGATCAGCACCCGGCTGCTGCTCGCGGCAATCTTGCCGATCGTTTTTCTGATTCTGTCCATAACCGGACTGTTGCCGATAATATCTTTTGCACCGTGCAGCTCCGCTCTCATCTGGCGGTTCTCCCTGATAAGCTCGCTGCTCTGCAGTGCGTTTCGAACCGTAATCAGAAGCCGGTTCAGGTCCGGTGGTTTTTCTACAAAATCGAACGCCCCTTTCTTCGCTGCATCCACCGCTATCTGTATGGTGCCGTGCCCGGATATCATGATCACAGGTAATTCCGGAATCCTCTCCTTAATCCTCTCGAGCACTTCGATTCCGTCCATTCCCTTCATTTTGATGTCGAGGATCACCAGGTCGATCTGCTCGTTTCCGATCAGGCTAAGGGCTTCTTCACCGTTTTCGGCCTCCAGAACACTGTATTTCTCGAACTCCAGAATATCCCGCAGAATATTCCGGATGCTCTTTTCATCGTCTGTGATCAATATGTGAGGCTGTCGGGACATGTATTTAATTTAATATCCGTTATAAAGGTACTCCAGGATCCGCTCATGCACCCAATCAACGTGGGAGGTGCGGGCCGTATAGTTATTGGTAACGATTGTAACCGTCAGCCATTTTCCGGATTCAGTTTGCAGGTATCCGCTCAGTGACCGCACGCCCGATGAAAAACCGGTCTTACCGATAAAATTTTCACGAAGTGATCCGTTCCGGAATCGATGGCCGAGCGTACCATTTACACCTCCGATGCTGAGTGATTCATATAGATAGCTGAACCAGGGTTCTTTTTGGATGGTAACCAGGTAGCGGTTGAGGTCGGATGCCTTGAGAAGCGTGGACGGAGCCATTCCGGAGGCATCCCGAAGCATTACGGACAAGGTGTCAAATCCGGTGGAGTGCATAAATTCCTTGATCACATTCAGCCCAAGCTCCGTACTTCCCTGCGCATCGTACTCTTCCACCGCAAGCACTTTGGTCAGCATCTCAGTAAAAAAATTGTCGCTCTCTTGGTTCAGCCATTCAACCATTCTGAAAAGCGGTTCGGATGTGTGGGTGTCGATCAGCTCCAGGTTGTCATCACTCCATGAGTAGTAGTCACTATCGGTAAGAAGCTGTCCGCTGAAACGGATACCGGACTGCTCCAGATAGCGGGAAAACGTATCAATAAAGTAGAGGGATGGCGCCATCACCGAGAGCGGTTCGGTTTCATAATAACCCTGAGGCAGTGTGCTTCGCAGCACAATGGTATTTGTTCCCAGAATTCTTCTGTAGGATTCGTTGTAGCCGGCAGATGGCGGTGTGATAACCTGCTCGTTTATGAACTCCACATAGGGAGTGTTAAAAGGAAACCACTGTATCTGCGGTGTACTGCCTGCCTCACCCTCGGCAACAACCTCCAGGTTTACAACATTGGAATTGAATGAAAGCGCGTTGATTTCGGGTGCATAGTAATAGGAAAGGTCATCCCACTCCCAGCCCCGCGGATAGGGAATGTCGTCAAAAAGTCCATCCCAGGCGATGATATTGCCGTCAATCTCTCTGATCCCCATCGATGCGAGCACCCTGAACCACTTTTCGAACAGGAAAAGGGGATCTTCATAAAAATCTCCGTTGATGGACGGGTCGCCGCTGCCCCGAATGATCAGATCGCCGCGCCATCGGTCGCCTACCTGCTCACCGCGGCCATAGAGACGGGTTTTGAACCGGTAGTCGGTACCGAGCTTCTCCAGAAAGGCACCGGAACTTACCAGCTTCAGATTTGAGGCAGGACGAACCAGCTTCCCGCCATTCAGGTCTTCAAGCAGCGCACCACTGCTGTCTCTCACCTGTACAACCCAAAACGCATCCGAGGCCTGGCTGCGATCGATGGCATACCGGATCTGGGAAGACAACTGCGCATAGGCAGCTGCTTGCAGAAACAAAAGGAGAAAAATTGCCAGGTAAAAACCCGGCAGCAAGAATCTGGCGTTCATAAATGACCGGGCTTCAGTTACCGAAATAGCGTTCCTCCTCGGCATGGAACGCTTTGAAAATTTCATCTGCCGTTTCACAGTCCGACAGTGCTTCCCGGAAGGCGGAACTGTTCATCAGCCTTGAAATTCTGCTGAGAAGCTTAATATGGGTACTGTTTTTAGATTCGGGTCCCGCAAGCAAAAAAACCATTTTCACCGGCTCTCCGTCAATCGAATCGTAGTCTATTGGATCTTTCAGAATGGCAAAACTGGCGTAGTTCTTTTCTATTGATTTTACCTTACCGTGTGGTATAGCAAGATTTTTTCCCACCCCGGTCGACATAATCTCTTCGCGCTCAAAAACGGAATCCCGAATTTCTTCAAGCTGCTCTTTTGTAACATCATCCGAAAGGGCATCAACCATCTCATTCAACAACTCCTTCTTGTTTTTAACCTTCAGTCCTGCCAGAATTGTGGAGTTGTCGAGAAGTGAATAGATATTCATAAAAAAAGGAGATCAAACGCTTTATTTAGGTAAGCTAGAATATAGGGAGCTAATCCCATATTCTTCAAAAAGAATGTGACCGGCCGGCCGACAGCTCCGTGGTTTTTTTAGTATCTTTTTTCGATAATCAAACCCGATACATGATAAGGTCGTCCATCGCAATATTTAAGAAAGAAGTTCGGCAGGAACTGCGCACGAAATATGCCATGAATACTCTTCTGGCATTTACAGGTGCTTCCCTGCTGCTGGTGCTTTTTACGCTGAGTGCACAGCTTCTGAACCCCACTCCCAAAAGCGGGCTGGTATGGATAATCATTCTTTTTGCTGCCATGACTGGTATGGCGCGCACATTTGTCCACGAAACCGAGAAAAAGACATGGGATCTGCTTCAGCTGCATGCAGATCCTTCCGACGTCTACACCGGTAAATTGCTTTATAATTTTGTTTTCCTGCTGGTTCTGCTGATTCTTACGTTTTTCTTCTATCTGATCATGATGGATATGCACATTATCCATTGGGGATACTTACTGGCTGCAGTCGTATTCGGCGCTGCGGGGCTCTCTTCGGTTACCACCATGGTGTCGGCCATGATTGCCAAGGCCGACAGAAAGGGAGCCGTTTTCTCTGTTCTGTGTATTCCGCTTCTGGTGCCTTTACTGCTTATTTTGACCCAGACAACAAAAATGGCGCTAATTGATGGAGATGACGGCTCAGGACTGAATGATGTAGCTGCGCTAACCGGTTATTGCGGAGCCACCATTGCGGCAGGCGTACTTCTGTTCGACTACATCTGGGAAGATTAAAAAAACGTTCACGGTATAGATGATAGACAGCAACAAGAATATTGAATTTGGAGACAGGCGCCTGGTTGGCCAGCTCAATGCGCGTAGCCAGGTTGAGAAGATGTTCCGCTCGGGCCGTCTTAGCCACGCGTATCTGCTGTCGGGCCCTGAAGGATCAGGAAAAACGGCTTTTGCGTTGGCCATGGCTGAAATTGTGAACGGTATTGATCACCTCACCGATTTAAAAGGAACGGCCATCTCCAAAAAATCCAGCTGGTACACGCATCCCGATATCCATCTGTTCATACCGCTGCCTGCTACACTCGGCGGCTCTGAACTGCAGGCGCGGCTCGATCTGCTATCAAAAGACCCATACGAGATAGTCGACTTTTCAGTACGGCCCGCGCTCACCGATTCCGGGACATCCAAAAACAGGCGTGCATTTTATTCCATCGACTACTACCACAGCGAAATCAGGCCTAAAACGGTTTATAAACCAAATGAAGGGCGGCGCACGGTGGTGATACTTACGGGTATCGATACCATGCGAAAAGAGTCGGCCAATGCTTTTTTGAAACTGCTGGAGGAGCCATCCGATAACGTTCTTTTCATTCTCACCGCATCAAAAACCGATCAGCTTCTTCCCACAATCCTCTCGCGATGTCAGCATATTCGGCTGAATCCTCTTACGGAAGACGAGATACGGGAGGGACTGCAGCGTTTCGACGGCAAAAACCCTGAAGAAGCGGAATTTCTGGCCCGGTTGTCAGACGGCAACTATGCTCTTACCCGGCACTTTGATGTAGAAACCCTGCGGCAAACGCGCAGTGAAGTGATCGACTATCTGAGGTACTCATACACTCAGGATGTGCCAAAGCTGTTATCCATGATCAAGGAGTGGAGCAGAAGCCTGAACCGGGAAAACCAGATAGCGCTTTGCAATACGCTTGAACACTTTTTGAGGGACATCCTGATTTACCGTGAAACTGCCGACAGCTCTCTGATAAGCAATATCGACCGGCTGGATGTGATTGAGAAGTTCTGCAAGAGCATGCAGGATGCGCTGCTGATCGATATGATTGAGCATCTAAACACACTTAAGGCCCTTTTGTACCAAAATGTGCAGTTAAAATATATATTTACTGCACTCTCACTTCGATATTCCTACCTGATGCGCGGCAGGCAGCCTGTGATTTCAAAAGATGAAAACTGGAAACACATGCCCGCAATCGGTGAAATGTAACCGTAACGGAACGGATCGCAATGAAACAGCCAACCATACCATTTACAAAGATGCAGGGTGCCGGCAATGATTTTGTTCTGCTGGATAACCGGAATCTGAAGCTGACCGAAGAGTACCTGACGGATCTGGCCCCTGCTATCTGCAACAGGAAATTCGGTATTGGCAGCGATGGCTTGATATCACTTACCTATGATGATACCCAGAAGGCGGACCTCGTGATGCAGTATAAAAATCCGGACGGAAGCGACGCGGGCATGTGCGGAAACGGTGCGCGCTGTTTTGCCGCCTTCGCGGTTACCCTGGGTTCACCAAAACGATTTACGTTCCGGGTTCACGACAACATATACAAAGCAAGCGTGAAGAAATCTGGTGTGAAGATTTCATTTCCTCTCCATACAACCGTTGACCCCCTCAGCGTTGACGGCTATTCGGCCTTCAGTGTCTATACCAATACGGAACATATTGTGTGCCCCGTGGCTCCTGAACATCTTGAGGAGGAGGCGGTTTTGATCTCGGAAGGGCGCTATCTCCGGAATCATGAAAAATTCATGCCGGAAGGGACCAACGTAAATTTCATTTCCGGAATCAATGCTGAAAACCTTTGTCTTCAGACGTACGAACGCGGTGTGGAAAATCTTACACTTGCCTGCGGTACAGGAGCCATTGCCTCAGCCCTTGCCTGGCACAATCTGCAGCAAGCGGGGAGCGGTACATTCACGTACAAGGTGAAAGTTCGGGGAGGCAGCCTGTCTGTACATTTTTCATATGACGCTGAACAGAACAGCTATGAAAAAATTCGTCTTGAAGGTCCGGCTGAATTTGTGTTTGAAGGAAACTACTATCTATAATACTTTTAGATAATTTCATTAAATCATTGGTTTGAAGTTAGTTAATATTCTTTCATTACCATTACTTCTTTTACCTCTTCTATACGGATGCGCTTATCTGGAATCAGCTGAAGGCACCAGGGAGAGCCGTACCGGAGGTGATGCGGCGTCGGCCTTTAGCCCGCCCGGGCAGTTTACTTCAGGGAGTCCCCTGCTCTACTCCGACCTCTCGCCTTCCGGACAACCGGGCGCAGCTCCGGTGCTCACTATATCTGCCGATGAAACGCTTACCCTGTTTTTTGAAACAGAAGGTATTGAGTCCGCCCAATATACACTGCGCTTTTCACACCACAATCCGGACTGGTCATCATCCTCTCTTCCGCCTGAATTTTATCTGGACGGCCTGCCCGAGGTCTACCTGAGCAGAGGGGAGCTGAACCGGAACAGTCCCTTTCGATACCGTCAGTACTCGTACACGTTCCCGAACAGGGACATCCGGTTTCGGCTGAGCGGAAACTATATGCTGCGTATTTCCAATTCACAGACGGGCAATCTGTTGTTCACGCTGCCGTTTTTCGTGAGTGAAAATGAAGGCAGCCTGCGTGCATCCGTTGAAAGGATTCTCAAGGCAGGCACGGAAAGGCGAATTCAGCACAGGCCGGTAGCCCGGTACGTCTCACCGGAATTTGTTGAAATGCCACAGTTCGACCTGTCTGTGTTCTATGCTCAAAATCAGTTCTGGGGACGAATGAAAGAGGCGCTCGAAACCGATTTCTCCGGTACTGCCGAATCCGGGTTTGAATTAAGGCAGGGAGATGGATTTAACGGCAATTTTGCGGCAGCATCTGTCGATATTCGAACCCTTTCACAGCTTGAACCTGACATAGACAACATCAGTCCCGCAGAGGTTCCTGTAGAACTGCTGATCGATGAGGACATTGATAACCTTTACTCAGATTCCGGTGTTGATTTCACAAATATCCTTCCAGGCGCCCTTCGTACCACGGATTCGGAGTATACCGATGCAGAGTTTCGTTTTGATCCCGGTACAGAAATTAAGGCTGGCGAGTCGGTTTACTTGACGGGCGACTTCAACAACTGGCAGATCGAAGAAAAGCTGAAACTGAGTGATGCGTCCGCCCCGGGATTCCAGAGCGTAACAGTTCGCATAAAGCAGGGGCATTACAGGTACAAGTATATTCTGTACGACGGGGAGAGGTTCGATCTGAACCCATTTGAGAGTGCCTTTGCAAATCAGCGGCAGGAATATCACGCATTTGTCTATTTCAGGGATCCTGAAACGCAATCATACAGGCTTCTGAATGTATTGAGAGTCAGAGGTCCGGGTTAACTGAGGGGTATGTATACTGCACGGAATGATTTTCACAGCATCTACATATTATTTTGTTAGCTTGCGTAGTTATACTCTTTTTTTTTGAACAGATACAGGTCACAATTTATCCCTGAACAAACAACTGAATGCGACTACTGAAGTTTTTTACCATTTTTGCAGTAACTGCACTTGCCATTTTTGCCCTGATTTTCGGATTAAACTGGAAATCCTTTCAAATTTTTATGGAGAACAGGGATGCTATGGCGGAAGGAAGTGAATGGGTTGAAAAGACCTACTCACTTCAGGGTCTTACCGAGTTTATTGAGGAGAATCCGCAGTATGTGTCCGTGGCAAGTATTGTGGTTGACAGTCCCGACTCAACCATCTTGATTGCTGAAAATACACCCCACGTGATGGGCACCGCATCCAACATACTGATACTGCTCGCTTATGCCATGGAAATAGAAAACGGCACTATCCGGGCCGGTCAGCGGATAGAGTGGAGTGACGTTTCACGCTATCAGCTTCCGGATGTGGATGAAGCTGTTCATACCAATGCAGGCAATATAGCCCGTGACCGCGGTTGGCTGGCTGACGGTTCCATCACCCTTCAGAATGCACTGAGCCTGCTGGCACAATACAATGACCTGGCCCTTTCCGACTACCTGCTCACTAACCTTCGGGATGATATCTGGGCGGATGTACGTACACGATTCGAACTGGAACACAGCGATATGCCCCTGCCCTTTTCAGGACTCTATCTGGCCATCGCGCCTTCCATTCAGGGCATATCCGCAGAAGAGATCATTGAAAAGTGGCAGAACCGGCCTGAAACCGATTTTCGCAGGCATGTGATCAGTTTGTCATCCCTTTTTACAGAGAATGAGGACGACCGGCAGGAATTTATGGAGACGCTGACAGATGAACGGCTTGGAAATACCTTTATCGAAGAGCGAAATAGTATCAACCTGTTTCCAAAAACAACCGCTGCTGAAATGGCGCAGCTGCTCTATCGTATTATAACAGAATCCCGTCAGGGCAATCCTGTATCCCTTCGCGTAAAAACATGGCTCAACTGGCCTCTGGAACAGCAACGTGAAATTCGGCGTGATTTTACGGATTACGGTGCACTTTTCGACAACAGGCTCGGTGTTCTGAATGGCATTGATTTCGGAACGTCGACCTACACCGATGACACAACCGTACAAGCTGTTTTTTTTGATAATCTTCCCGTTGCGTTCTGGTTTCACATGTCGAGCAACTACATGCATCAGGACTTCCAGCAGCGCATGATTTTTGATCCTGCCATGATCGACCGCATGAAGGAGGTTGCATTGATTGTGTCAACAGCTGAAACGGACACCACGGGTACCCTCTGAAAAGCTTATCCCTCAAAACTTCATCAGACATGACAAAATACCACTCCATCTACCTGATCTGGCTTCTGCCTCTGTACTTTTTGTTTCAGTTTGGCTACCAGGTTGCTACATACCAGGGTATCAGCAATACCTATTCCAACGGGGACAGTTACCTAGCAAATGTTGTTGAATTTGATGTAAAACAGATTGCAGCCCAGACAAATGGATACGTTATCCTGAAATTTTCTACCGATGGCGGAAAGACCATAGAACAGAAACTGACGCTGCCCGTCCAGATGGCACAGGCCATTATGGAATCGGAAGTTATTCCAATCCGGTATCTTGAAGATAGTTTTAAGCCGATCGTTATGCTGCCCACCTACGAGCTCCAGAAAAGCGTGATCAAGGTTAATTTTGGGGTCATGGGCATCGGGCTGATCATTACCGTCATTCTCTCCTTTTTTGCATCCCGTTATGCGGCTTCAAAAATAAAATACGGTGATCGTGAAATTGAGATTGAACGAGTTGACAGTGAAGAATAGAAACCTGCCTTGAAACAGAACCTATTATGGGGAAACTTTACCTGATACCCACACCGCTCGGAAAAAGAAAAGAGAATACGGTTTTACCCGGGCACACGATCGATATAACCCGGAAATTAGAGTGTTTTATTGTCGAGAAACCACAAACGGCCCAAAGTTTTCTCAGGTGGATTAACCATCCGGTTCCCGACTATAAACTCAAGATGAGGGTGCTCAACAAGAAAACCCCCGGGCAGGAGGTGTACAGCTTCCTGAAACTGATTAAAGAGCAGGATACGGGTCTGATGTCGGAGGCAGGCGCACCCGGCGTGGCCGATCCCGGTGCATCGCTGGTTCAGCTTGCTCACGATAACGGACTGCAGGTGGTGCCTCTGGTCGGCCCCTCCTCTATTCTGCTGGCCCTGATGGCATCCGGGTTGAACGGCCAGAACTTTGCTTTTCACGGATATCTGTCACTTAACGATTCGGAGCGGAAAAAAGAGATTGCACACCTTGAGGCTGAGTCATCCAAACTGAACCGTACACAGATTGTAATGGAGACGCCTCACCGCAACGAGGTGCTCTACGACCTTCTGGTCGAAAGACTGCGTCCGGGTACCCGACTTTGCATCGCCTGCAACCTTACCCAGTCCGATGAATGGATCCGCACCCAAACGGTGCACAAATGGAGTTCATCGCCAAAACCGGACCTTCAGAAAAAACCTGCCCTGTTTTTAATCCACAGCGGGTAACAGAGAAAGAGCCGCTCTTCGGTTTTTCAGGTATAAAATTTTTCCTTTTATTGTTTGAGTTCAGCCTTCACGGCAGAACATACATCGCTATCCGGCTGCTAACCAACCGAATATCTTATGCCTGATTTTTCCCTGCATCTCATTGACCTGATTGTCATTGCTGTGTACATCGTTGTTATTCTCTGGATCGGTTTCTGGGTATCCAAAAACACCGACGATACTGAAGACTACTTTCTTGCGGGCCGTTCACTCACCTGGTCGCTGATAGGTTTTTCACTGCTTGCCTCAAACATGTCGTCAACAAGCCTTATCGGTATGGCGGGCAGCGCGTTTGGCACAGGCATATCGGTGTTCAATTATGAGTGGATGGCGGCTATTGTGCTCGTATTTTTTACGATTTTCCTTCTCCCGCTGCTTCTGAAAAGCGGTGTATTTACCATGCCTGAATTTCTTGAGCGACGATACGACAGCCGGTCGCGCTACTACTTCTCGGGATGGACCATTGTCGGAAATATTTTTATCGATACGGCAGGTGCGCTGTATGCCGGTGCACTGGTTATTTCACTTCTCTATCCGGAAGTACCCTTTGCACTTTCTGTGGCTATTCTGGCTGTTCTGGCGGGTGCATACACCATTCTGGGAGGACTCAAGGCGGTGGTCTACACCGATACCATTCAGGCCGTTCTTTTGCTGTTTGGCGCGGTTTTGATCTCGGCACTGGCTTTCAGCAAGATCGGTTCCTGGGAAACGGTTACCTCAAGTGTCAGCCCGGACATGCTGAGCCTCATTCAGCCTGCAGACGACCCGTTTCTACCGTGGCCGGGCCTGCTCTTTGGCGTTCCGCTGCTCGGATTCTATTTCTGGTGTACCAATCAGTTTATGGTACAGCGCGTACTGGGTGCAAAGAATCTGGACCACGGACGATGGGGTGCCCTTTTTGCCGGTTTTCTGAAGCTGCCGATTCTTTTTATCATGGTTATGCCCGGTATCTTTGCACTTTTACTCTATCCGGAGCTGCCCTCCATGGAGGGATTTACGCCTGACCTGATTTTTCCCGTATTGCTGTTTGATCTGCTGCCGATCGGCCTTCGAGGACTGATACTAGTGGCTCTTATCGCGGCTATCATGTCCTCAATCGACTCCACGCTGAACTCAGCCTCTACACTGGTCACCATGGACTTTGCCAAACCGCTGAAACCGGAGTGGAATGAAAAGCAGCTGCTGATGGCGGGACGAGTCACCACGTTTACCTTTATGATCATTGCAGCCGCCTGGGCACCGATGATCACCAACTTCCCCTCTCTTTGGGAGTACCTGCAGTCGATCCTGGCCTATCAGAGTCCGCCCTTTGTCGCTGCTTTCCTTGTGGGGATATTCTGGGCAGGAGCAAACCGAAAAGCGGCGTTTTGGGGGCTTGTGGGAGGGCATGTTCTTTCAGCCGGCCTCTTTGTTGCAAACATGGTGCTCGGCGTGACGGATATCCATTTTCTCTACGTGGCGCCTATCCTGTTTGTGGCGAGTGTATTTTTGATTGTAGCCATATCATTTTTGACTAAGACCCGACAGGATCGAGAGGACATCCAGGATTTTCTATGGACCAAAAAGTCATACGATCTGGAAACGCAGGAACTTGCAGAAAAGCCATGGTACAAGAACTACCGCATTCAGTCTTTGATCATACTGTCGATTACGGCACTGATTCTGTACTGGTTCTGGTAAAGGCTGCAGCTGACTGGTGTGGCAGCCCCGCACCGGATTCATCAATCATGATTTATTGACCCGTTATTAACATATGCCAACAATCTTCAGTTTTGGTGAGCTTCTTTGGGATATTTTTCCGGATTATAAAAAGCCGGGCGGCTCTCCCGCGAATCTGGCCTATCATCTTCACGTTCTTAAGAACAGATCCCGTTTAATAAGCCGGATCGGAGACGACGAGTATGGTAAAGAACTGCAGCATTTTATCCGGAAAAAAGGACTTAGTGCGGATTATATTCAGACAGACGTCAAGCACCCAACAGGATTGGTTACCGTTCAGTTCGACGACAATGAACCATCTTACACGATTCATGAACCGGCAGCCTGGGATTTTATTGAATTCACCCAGAAGCTTGGAAAAGAGATATCTGATGCGGATGCCCTCTGTTTTGCCTCCCTTTCACAGAGAAACCGGGCCTCTGCCTCTACCCTGAACCGACTTCTGGATTCTGTTCACCCGGAGTGCCTCACCGTTTTTGATTTGAACCTCAGGCCCCCGTTTATTGATCGCAAACGGATAATGAACAGCATTGAACGGTCCAAAGTCATCAAGTTCAACATGGATGAGCTGAATCAGGTCTCAGGCTGGTTTAAAACCGATCAATTTCCCGAATATCTCCTTCGTAAGGATCCTGAGAAGGTGATTCTGCTGACACTGGGCGGCGACGGCAGTGCCATGTACACCCGGGATGGTTACTTCAAACAAGAGGCTTTTCCGATCACCGATGACGGTGATTTTGTGGGCGTCGGGGATGCCTTCCTGGCCTGTATCACGCATCTGCTGCTGAAAAAAGAAGACCCGAAACAGGTGCTCCTCAAGGCCAATCGCTACGCCGCCAGTGTGGCCTCACAGCAAGGCGGCATGCCCGACATCCCCAAATCGGTTCTTGATGATATTTCAGGGTAGTTTTAATGTGGTTCTCGCAGAGTTGCGCAGATTGCCCGCTGATTTCCGCAGATGGGTAGGTTCGTCGCTTCGATATTGTTGAAACTTTATATACATCTGCGAAACTCAGCGAAATCTGCGAGAACCTCAATTATTCTGATCCAATTTCAGGGGTTACTGATTTGATGATTATTCATTCACTTTTATCGTAACCATCTTTTTCCCTACATTGAATCCGCTTTTTTCAAACTTTCTGTAGCTGTCTTATGTACCAGCCCAAAACCATCCCGGAGATCCCGCTTCCCGATGATATTGACAGACGGGAGCAACTTACGCGGGAGCGCATTTTTCCGAGACTCACCAAAAGCGAGGCCGGCGGCGGCAAAAAGGCTGAGATTTTTTACGAGAGGCTTGAAACGGAATTTCCGCGACTCTTCAGAACCCTCTACCACCTCTACGGCAACCGCTACGACTTTTATTATCACCTGGAAGACCTGCTGCACCGTATGGCCGGCATCTACAGCGAGCGCAGCCCGGAGCTCAGAGCTCGCGATCTGAATAAGGAGAAGAATCCGGATTGGTACAAGTCAGAGAAGATGGTTGGCGGGATTTGCTATGTGGACCTGTATGCGGGAGACCTCAAAAAACTCAAGAAAAAGATCCCCTACTTCAAGGAGCTTGGGCTGACATACATGCACCTGATGCCGTTCTTTCGCTGTCCTGAAGGGGAAAGCGACGGAGGATATGCGGTAAGCAGCTATCGCCATGTGAGGAAAGACCTTGGCACGATGGATGATCTTGAAGAGCTTGCGACGGCATTTCATGAGCATGGCATCAATCTTGTGGTCGACTTTATCAACAATCATACCTCCGACCGGTTCAAATGGGCGGAAGAAGCACGCAGAGGCGATCCGGATTACATGGAGCACTACTATATGTTTCCGGACCGGACACTGCCGGATCAGTACGACCAAACCCTCCGCGCCATTTTTCCGGAGGTTCGTCATGGCAACTTTACAAGGGTTGATGAGATCGACCGCTGGGTATGGACCACCTTTCACAGCTATCAGTGGGACCTGAACTACCGGAATCCTGCCGTCTTCAACGCCATTGCGGAGGAACTTCTCGTTTTGGCCAATCGCGGAGTGGACGTGCTCAGAATGGACGCTGTGGCTTTCACCTGGAAAAAAATGGGGACGGACTGCGAAAACCTTCCGGAGGCTCATTATATCCTTCAGGCACTCAATGCGGTGGCATCCGTTGTATGTCCGGGATTGTTGCTGAAATCGGAAGCAATTGTTCATCCCGACGAGGTGAACCGCTACATCGGTTCCGTTGAATGTCAGCTGTCATACAATCCCCTGCTCATGGCCCTCAGCTGGGAAAGCCTGGCCACCCGCGAAACCAAGCTGCTGGCCCACTCCATGAAACACCGTTTCCAGATCGATGAAAACTGTTCATGGGTTAACTATGTGCGGTGTCACGACGATATCGGCTGGACTTTTTCGGATGAGGATGCCGCTGAACTTGGGATACACGGCAATGACCATCGTTCATTCCTGAACCGGTTCTACTCAGGGCGTTTTCCGGGCAGTTTTGCACGCGGCGTCCCTTTTCAGCACAATCCTGAGAACGATGATATGCGAATATGCGGCAGCGCCGCATCTCTGACCGGCCTTGAAAAAGGCCTTGAAGACAACAGCTCAAATGACATTGATCTGAGCATAAAGCGCATTGAAATGATGTACGGCGTGGCCTACAGCATTGGCGGCATTCCCCTGCTCTACCTGGGTGATGAGTGGGGTGTATTGAATGACTACAGCTACCTGGAAACGCCCGGTAAAGTGCACGACAGCCGATGGGCGCACCGTCCGGATCTCAGAAAAGGCGCTAAATCGGACCTTGTGGTCAATGATGTTGCAAAACGGCTCACTGCCTGGTTCAAGAAAATGGGTGCTATCCGTTCATCGGAACCGGTTATGGGCAATACAATCACTCGCTTCCCCGACCAGCCGGATCCCCACCTGTTTACCTTCCTGCGGGGACAGGGTGCCGAAAAACTGCTGGTCATTGCCAACTTCAGCGAGTTTGAGAGGAAGCTTCATAACGACTGGATTACCGATCAGCTACATGCCGTTTCCTATCGCAACCTGTTAAACGGCGAGCATAGATCGGTTCATAATGAGCTTCATGTCGACCCCTATCAGATCCTCTGGCTGAAGCCGGTTTCGGGTTAGATGGGTGCTTTATTAACCGTTTCCAAACCGGGCGGCTGCCGGGTTTCTATGAGAGCGTCACAGCCGTATGCCGGTACATATTATATTTTTCAGGGTCCATCAAACCGGCACGATTAAAGGGTTCGATCCGGGTTCGAATTCTTTCAATCAGCCCGGCCGATTTTTTGTCATTAATAGGGCCTGAACCCAGCATCAGAAGCTCACCGTGCGTATCGGACACCATTTCATACAGGTCCGGAATATCAGGACAGAGAAATGCATGATCCCTGTTACCGGATAAATACCGCTGTTCCCACGTGATTACGGCAGCAAAATAGAGCATAACGGATGCTGTGAAGAGATCAAAACGAAAGCGTGAAATGTAGCAGGATGAAACCAGCATATCCATGAACGACAGCTCTTTACCCACTGTCTCTTCATACTTATTCAAATCAGGCACAGAAAGTTTCCCGTTATCCAGCTGCTCCAGGATCGGCAGCAGTCTCCGGATGCCGGAGAGCGTAAACGAAATTCCGGTGCTGTGGAGAGGATCCACAAACCCGGCCGTGTGCGGAAGGGCTGTCCATCCATTACCAAACACTCTACCCAGCTTTCGCTGCAGCCGGCCGGTTTGAATGATTCTGCCTGGCCGTGCAGCAATGTTTGAATTGCGAAATATTTGCTTCAGTGAAGGGTATCTATTACAAAGGCGCTGCCACTGGGCCTCTGCCGGTTTTTTTGGGTTTTCAGATCCCATGTTATCTGCAATGAGAAATCCTGCACTCAGCAGCTCGTTATTAAACCGCAGCATCCACATCCACCCCTCTTCCGTGAACTGGTGAAGCGCGGAATGATCCGGGTTGTACGGATAATCATCAGTGTAGAAACTATTTTCATTCAGATAATCCAGCCATCGCCCGGCGCCGGTATAGTGCGAATAGACCGCGCGCGAATTTGTATAGAAACCATCGGAAGATGAGTGAACACCCAGGAAGCGCTCTGCGAAGACTGGCGAACCCGTTGCATCCAGAATCCATGAAGCCGACATCTGCAACGGCTCATCATCCCGCTGAGCCTGCACCTGCCAGGCGTCTTTGCTTCGGTTAAGCTTCTCAATTTGAGTCCCCTCGAACAGATCGGCACCCAGATCCGCGGCATAACCTGAAAGCAGCTGATCCACATCACTCCGCAGCCAGTTGGTATCCGAGTTTTTATCATCCGTACTGGCTGCCACCAGGAGCTCCCGGCTGTGGTCGCGGCTGCTCTGAAACGGCTGCCCCGGTTCATGAAAATAGTAACTGAAACCCCGTTTTAGTCCGCAGACCACTTCGGGAACGTGCTTTTGCCAGCTTCCGTACCGGGAAAGCTTTTTAAGCAGCGGCAAATCATAGGATTCCGCCAGGTCGCGCAAAATCATATCGGCAGCCGGCGTGGAGGATTCACCTATGGCAAACCTTGGGTGACGATCTTTTTCGACTATCGCCACCGAAAAGCCACGCTGCACCAGGCACATGGCTGTTATAGAGCCGCCGAAGCCGGAACCGATGATGATGAAATCGTAGGTGTTATTCATTTGCATAGCAGGTTCTCGCAGATGTTCGCAGAGTCATGCGCAGATTTCCGCTGATTTTCTGCGTGACTCTGCGATAAATTCAGCATTAATCTGCGAGAAACTATCAGCATCTGCATTCAACCAATGGAAATTTCTTTTGACCCAAATTCATGGCTTCCAATCTCTTTTTCCGCTCTTCAAAACACTCGCTGCAGTCCGAGAACTTCTCCAGGTCCCACAGATCCGCAAACACCCGGCCCTTCTTCATCTGAAGGGCACGGTCAAACACCTCCTCCAGTGCAGATAGCCTGGGAGGAACATACTCTCCCCGCACCCGCAGCTCCTCCATGATTCCGTTTCCGTCACGCGTCGGGATCACCGAAACAGCTGAGGCCCCGCAGTCGAACGCAAATTCAACGGTTTTCAGGCACCATTCAATGTTTTCCCGTTCATCGGTTAAAAACGGTGGATTCAGCAGCACAAACGCCCTCACGTCCATACCGTTTTCTACCAGATATTCAGATGCCCGCCTGTAGTTCTCGCGCGTAATCTGCTTATTGAGACCGGGCATCACCACCGGATGGATGCTTTCCAGCCCCATTGCAATTTCAAATGAGCCATTCAGCATGTCGCGGAATTCAGGGATGAAATCACCGATCAGTTTAGGATGATTTTCCACGATTATATGATCATAATCGCTCAATAGGTCAGCTATTTCCCGATAATCATCCCGCGGTATCGCCTTGCCGTCAAAAAAATTTCCGCTGTTGTAAAGTTTTACGACATCAGCATCCGGCAATTTCTTCTGAGCAAAACGGATCTGTTCGGGTATGGCACCCCCGGGTGTGGGCTCATCGAGCGTATGCCGCCAGAGATCGCACATTGTGCATTTGAACGGACACTCCCTGTTTGTCAGAAAAATGGTATTGACGCTGCTCAAACATCCATCCGACTGTACCTCCTCTTCATGCAGCCAGAGATAGGGCCGGTACGGATCCATGGCCTCCTTTTCGGGCCTGTAATCCTGTATGCTTTTGTTGCTTATCTGATACTTCAAACGGGACGGAAGCTTTAAAACAAATTACGAAATTACCGGTCGGGTGAACCTGCCTTTTATTGCTAATTATTTGTACAGGCCATGAAAATACTGTCGATATTCCGATTCATTCTCGGGAAAAACTTTTTTGAACTCTTTGATATCCACTACACCGTGCTGCATTCTCCGTTTCGGAAATACCGGCATATCGAGACCGGTAACGGCCTTAACGCCACGCTGAACCACATCCCCTTTGAGCGCATACAGTTCCTCATGTTTCCAGTCGGTAAGCTGTATGAACGGTATACCCTCGGATATCTCAATCACGTTGGGCAATGTATAGGGACTGAATCCCTTGAATCCGTACCTTGAGGATGTTGCATAGACGCGAACATGACCGCGGCTTTGTCCGCCTGAATAGGTGAGCGAATGCTTGATCTTGTCGACGCCCCACCCTTCATGGTAGAGCAGCGGGTTGTTCAGTACGCTGCGAATGGTAAGCTCGGGATTGTCCTCAATCGGGTAAGATTTGAGATTCTCATCCCCTCCGTCACCGTCTGCCAGGTACACCCAATCCGGATACCGCTCGCGCACCTTTCTGCATAGCGTGAGTGCCATCGTGGCCGCTTCCACGTCGCGTGCCTTGTAATCTTCAATCACGCGGATAGTCTCTTTGTAATCCAGGTCGGAAAGTTCAGCCTCAAAAACCTCCAGAAACATGCTCAACCCCAACGAATCAAGGAATTCATGGGCCTGCCTGGCATCCGGGCCGTTGTTCACTGAGAGCGTAAAGGCTTTGAGACGCGATGGCGACTCGCCCCGCTTCAGAAGCAGATTGTAGAGTGTCAGAAATACCGAACCGCTGTCAATTCCACCCGAAAACAGAACACCGATCGGTTCATTCTTCGGAATGGAGTCCAGCCATTTTTCACACTCCCTCTCCATAGCTCCAACATAGGCTTCTCCGATCATATCCAGATCCGCGTTCAGTTTATTCCGCTCGGGTGTGAAATACCGTTTGTGTACCGGGTTGGGGTCGGGACAGCCCACAACATCAAGCCGGGTCACGTAGTGAGCAGGCGCCATGCGGGTGTAATCGGGCCGGAACTGGTCTTCAAGTCCCAGTTCTTTCATGTATTCGTGGATATCATCAATACGGTCTGCAACAATAAGCAACGGTCCCGCTGTCTGTTTGGCCATAAAGTAGCGCATGGGTCTTCCAATAGAACGTGCCATGTAGACCTGTTCGTCCTGCTTTGTTACAATGGCAAAATTCCCCTCTATCTTTCTCACCTTTTCAGGGTCGCCGGACGCAACCAGGGCCTCCGCCTCCTCTTGCGACATGTTAAATATCTGGTTCTGATCCGGGTCGATCAGATTTACAAAATCATTGAGTTTCTGTACTACCTTTGGCATAGCTAAAAATCTTGTTTCTGATATCAGTTTTGAAGCGAAATATAATAGTTCTGCATACAGCTTTTTTCAAATTCTACGGAAATTCTGATCAAATGCCGGTCAACTCTTATATTCGACTTAAATCAATAGTTATTCACACATAAATCGTTCATGAGCCACGGAACACATAATGCAGTCCACGATCCCAGAAACGACAATATCCGGATCTATATAAACGGTGAACTGTTTCCACGCGATGAAGCCAGAATATCGGTGTTTGACAGCGGTTACCTGGTCGGGGACGGCGTTTGGGAAGCGCTCAGGCTGCATGATGGTGTACTTGTTTTCCTGGATGATCATCTCGACCGGCTCTGGCAGGGTGCTGCGGCCATCGGGATGGATATCGGCATGACCCGCGAGGAACTCACCCAAAAAATATGGCAGACGTTAGACGCTAACGAAATGCACGACCATGTTCACGTGAGAATCATGCTGACGCGCGGAATCAAAAAGACGCCAAGTCAGGATCCCAGGCTCACGGTATCGGGGCCGAACCTGGTTATTATTCCTGAGTATAAAAAAGCGAGTCCCGAAACCGCCTCAAAAGGCATCAGGCTTTTTACCAGCACCATAAGGCGGGGATCACCCGATTACCTGGATCCGCGGCTGAACTGTCACAGCAAGCTGCACGAGGTGCAGGCTCTTATACAGGCACAGGAAGCCGGGGCCGACGAGGCTCTGATGCTCGATATCCACGGTTTTGTGTCGACCTGCAACGCCACCAATTTTTTCATGGTAAAACATGGCGAGGTCTGGACCTCCACGGGACAATACTGCATGAACGGCATCACCCGCGGCAAGGTGATTGAGGTATGCCATGAAAATGGAATCCCCTGTTTGGAAAGAAATTTCTCCCTTTTTGACGTATATGGAGCGGATGAAGCATTTGTGACCGGAAGTTTCGGAGGTCTGACGCCGGTAACGCACGTAGACGGGAGAACAATCTCTGACACGGTACCCGGTGAGATGACCCGCAGGCTCCGGAAGCTGTACAAAGAGTCCATCGCCCGTGAAATTCAAAAATCAAACGCCGGTGGATAACACAATGCGCATCAGCCTCTGGAGCGGGCCGCGAAACATTTCCACCGCTCTCATGTACTCCTTTGCCCAGCGAAGTGATACCACTGTTGTGGATGAACCGCTCTATGCCCACTATCTCACAACGACCGACGCACATACGTACCATCCGGGCGCAGAGGAGGTGATTGCCTCGCAGGAACCGGACGGCGAAAAGGTCGTAAAACAGATTCTTTTCGGCGCATACGAAACTCCGGTGGTCTTTTTCAAAAATATGACGCACCACCTGGCCGGGCTGGATTGGGAGTTTTTAAAAAAAACGAAAAACCTGATCCTGACCCGAGATCCGGCAGACATGCTTCCCTCCTACACCAAACAGGTGGAAAAACCCACTATGAGGGATGTTGGATATGAGATGCACCTGGAGCTGATCCGGTTTCTGAAGAAAAATAGTCAGCCGTTCCATATCATCGATTCCAAAGCCGTGCTGATGAATCCGGAGAGTGAGCTCACCGCCGTGTGTGACTTCCTGGGGATTCCCTTCGAAAGGGGAATGCTGAGCTGGCGTGCGGGTCCCCGCCCGGAGGATGGAGTTTGGGCAAAATACTGGTACCACAACGTTCACAAATCGATCGGTTTCCAGCCCTATCAGCCCAGGGAGGAAGAGATACCATTGGAGCTGAAACCTTTATACATTGAATGCAGACGGGCCTATGAAAAGATTCTGAGTCATGCCCTTAATCAATGAAGATTGCAGGGACACCGGTTCCGGCCCGGGCCTGATGAACCGATAACCCAAATTTACCTTGATGGCCGAAAGAGAGCTTTTACTGGGATGCGATATCGGAAGCTCCTCCGTGAAGACGACCCTTCTGGATGCGGCTACAGGCAAAGCTGTGGCTGCGGGGAGTTCACCGCATGAGGAGATGCCCATTTCATCGCCTCAAAAAGGCCGGGCTGAACAGGACCCCGGCATGTGGTGGGAAAACCTGGTAGCGGCTGTGCAAGAAGCAATGCGTCAAGCAGATGCCTCACCAAAGGAGGTCCGGGCCATAGGCATAGCCTACCAAATGCACGGGCTGGTACTGGTGGATAAGAAACAGAACGTACTCCGGCCGGCCATCATTTGGTGCGACAGCCGTGCAGCCTCTGTCGGCGATACCGCATTCCATGAGATCGGGGAGGCCTATTGCCTGGAGCACTACCTCAACTCACCGGGTAACTTTACCGCTTCCAGGCTGAAATGGGTGATGGAACATGAGCCGGAAACGTTTAAAAAAGCAGATAGCATGCTTCTCCCGGGGGATTACATTGCGATGAGAATGACCGGAGAGACCGCTACCACGCTGACAGGGCTGTCGGAAGGCGTGCTATGGGATTTTCGCGAAAAACAGCCTGCAGATCTTCTTTTGTCCTACTACGGGATACCTGAGAAGCTGCTGGCAACAGCACATCCCTCCTTTGATTTGCATGGCAAACTGACGGGAAAAGCCGCAAAAGAGCTGGGACTGAAAAAACGAACTCCGGTTACCTACAAGGCGGGTGATCAGCCTAATAATGCGTTCTCGCTCAATGTACTGAACCCCGGTGAAGCAGCTGCAACGGCCGGAACCTCGGGCGTGATCTATGCGGTGACCGACAGGCCCGCTTTTGATCCAAAATCGCGCGTGAACACGTTTATGCACGTTAATAACCGGGAGCAATCACCCAGAAACGGTGTACTGCTATGCGTAAACGGCACAGGAATTCTGAACAGCTGGCTAAAAAAGATACTGACAAACGAAAGTGCTTTCGATTACAACGACATGAACAGGTTGGCCATGGTGGCGGTGCCCGGCTCCGGCGGACTCACCATTCTACCCTTTGGCAACGGGGCCGAGCGCATTCTTGAAAACCGGGAGATCGGTGCACAGCTCCTTGACCTGGACCTGAATCGACATGGCCGTGCAGACCTCTGCAGGGCAGTTCAGGAAGGAATTGTTTTTGCCTTGCGGTACGGTTTTGATATCATGCGCGACATGGGCATTGAGCCGAAATGGGTTCGGGCCGGGCGGGCCAATATGTTTCAGAGTCCGCTGTTCCGGGAACTTTTTGCGGACAATACCGGAGCAGTTCTGGAGCTCTACCGAACGGACGGGTCAGAGGGAGCCGCCAGGGGTGCGGGAATCGGTGCCGGCATTTTCAGGGATGAACAGGACGCTTTTATCGGACTCGAGAAACTGGAGGTAATTGAGCCCGATAAAGAACGGGTGAAGGTGTATGACGAACTCTACCAGAACTGGCTGACCGGGCTGAGCCGCTTTTTACCGTAAAGTATCCTTCACAGACAAGCACTTACAGCCGGATGAATCTGCCCCGGGTTCTGATGCCCGATGGATTTCAGAAATGGTGCGCAGAAACAGATCTTTAACAGAAAAACACAGGACTCTTTGCTATGCCACAAGCGAACGAATATTTCCCCACCGTCAAAAAAATCGAATACGAAGGGCCCGATAGCGACAACCCTCTCGCGTTCACCCATTATGATGAGAGCCGCACGGTTGCGGGCAAAACCATGAAAGAGCATTTCCGGTTTGCGGTAGCCTACTGGCACTCGTTCTGCAACGAAAACAGTGATCCGTTTGGAGCGGGTACCCGCTCGTTTCCATGGGTCAAATCATCTGACCCGATGGCCAATGCCACCTACCGGCTCGAAGCCGCTTTTGAGTTTTTCACCAAGCTCGGTGTGCCTTATTACTGCTTTCATGACCGGGATCTTGCACCCGAGGGGCAAACCACAGGTGAATCTGAGAAAAACCTTGTGGAACTCGTGGAGCTTGCAAAGAAGTATCAAAACGAAACAGGGGTAAATCTTCTCTGGGGTACGGCCAACCTGTTTACGCATCCCCGGTACATGAACGGTGCGGCAACCAATCCCGATTTCAATGTGGTTTGCCATGCGGCCGCCCAGGTAAAGGCAGCTCTTGACGCCACT
The DNA here is from genome assembly GCF_003150675.1 of Rhodohalobacter mucosus. NCBI lineage: Bacteria > Pseudomonadati > Balneolota > Balneolia > Balneolales > Balneolaceae > Rhodohalobacter > Rhodohalobacter mucosus. Next base: position 119,390 of record NZ_QGGB01000004.1, read on the forward strand.
GTGGAGCTTGGCGGTGAAAACTACGTGTTCTGGGGCGGACGAGAAGGCTATATGACCCTGCTCAATACCGACATGAAGCGGGAACTGGATCACCTGGGGGCTTTTTTGCGTTCTGCACGCGACTACGGCCGGAGTATCGGTTTTAAGGGAAATTTTCTGATTGAACCCAAGCCGATGGAGCCCACCAAGCACCAATACGATTTTGATGCTGCTACGGTTATCGGCTTTCTGCGGGAACAAGACCTGCTGGATGACTTTAAGCTGAATATTGAGGCCAATCACGCCACCCTCGCCAAACATACATTTGCCCATGATGTGATGCTTGCGGCGCAGTACGGCCTGCTGGGCAGCATCGATGCCAACCGGGGCGACAATCAGAACGGATGGGATACCGACTACTTCCCCACCAACCTGTATGATGCGGTTCACGTGATGATGATCCTGCTGGAGCATGGCGGCATCGCGCCAGGCGGACTCAATTTTGACGCCAAGATCCGCCGCAACTCCACCGATCCCGAGGATCTTTTTTACGCCCACATCGGCGGCATGGATACCTTTGCACGGGCGCTTCTGATTGCGGATGATATTTTGCAGAATTCGGAATACAAATCACTGCGTAACGGCCGTTACCGCTCCTTTGATTCCGGCGAAGGCAAAGAGTTTGCCTCAGGCAATCTCTCACTCGAAGAGCTTCGTGCCCTGGCCATTGAAAACGGTGAACCGGAGATGATCAGCGGGAAACAGGAATATCTGGAGAATTTGGTGAACCGGTACATCTAACAGAAATCAGTATGTCAGTGGTTACTGTGTGTCAGGTGTGAGACGCGAGACGAGTTCAAGGTTCAGTCTACTACGCTATCTACTACGCTGAAGCTAAGTAGATCAGGAAAGCTTCGTAGACCAAGGGGGTACAGGAAGAAAATATTTAAGTATTATCGTATTAACGTGTTGAAGTGCTGCAAAGAATACACTTGCTCGGTTCATCGGTTTTTCTGTTCATCTGTTCATCTGTTTCTACATTCCATGTTCCGGAGGAACATCCGGTCGGTAGCCCAACGGGCGCCGAGGGCCAAACCTCCGGGCTGGATGTTAGGAAAACCGCGGTGTGAATACCGGAGGTTGTTATCAATTCCCGGAATTGGATTTTGGAATCTGTGCAATCCCTTGCATGTTTTAACCAAATACCCCTCGAACTGCCTGTGGACGTTGATTAAAATCGCGTCTCGGGGTTTATTTTACGGGCCACAGGCAACCCCGCGCTGACGCACGGGGCTATTGAGATTTAACGCCTACGGCGTTGGGGAGAGATCAGGTTCAGGGTTCAAGGTTCAAGGTTCAGGGTTCACGGTATGTAGATGCCTGAATATGGTTGACGTTTTTAGTTAACATATAACATTTTGGTCGAAGTTAACTTCGACCAAATGTTGACGCGATAATCAGGGTGTAACCCCTGATTGAGCTCTTTGACAAATTGATC